>JAZQBH010000299.1:0-2675 GCA_045545655.1 Oscillospiraceae bacterium | reverse complement strand
CGACGCTTGTTCGCTATTCGGAACAGTCAATAACAAGCAACTGACAGTACCATCTAGACTCAGATTTTCTGACGCTGTAAGCACTGCTGAATCTCCTTTTGAAGGTCCGTATGTATTGCCGATACTTTCAAACCCTCGTTTGTCTTCATTTGAGTTCTACCTGAGAAATCCCAACCCAAAATATGGTGCTGACGACAACGGAACAACCTTTTCAGGCAGAAAATACTATTGGCATAACAATGGGGCTAACTACACACAAAACTGCGAAAGCAAAAACGAAAATATGCAATACAAGGTTCAGCTTGCAAAAAAAGGCACGGTCTTTACTTTTGATATTTTCTTTGAAAAAATAACAGAAGAACAGCTCAGAAAGCTTTTATTCACAATAAATCTCGGAGAAAACGATGCTGATTCCAACAAGTGCCACAAAATAGGCCACGGAAAACCCATAGGACTTGGTTCAGCTAAAATTGTAGTTGACAGCGTAACAATACGCAGATATGAAAACGGCGAATACACCGAACTTGATGTTACCCAGCTTGCAAAACAGGACAACCGTGAATTATTCACTGATAAGAAAACAATTGAAAATGTTCTTCGTGTTACCGACTTCAATGCGATTCATGATGGTAATTGTATAGGTTATCCTGCTGAAACAGAAGGCGGCGACATCTTCAAGTGGTTTGCAAAAAACCGCAGAAATTTCCGTCAGAATGAATTTGGCAGTACGGAATACAAACAAAAACTTCCTGTGGTATCATCCAATTCACAATCTTTAATCCGTCAGGAACCGAAAAAAAATTATAATAATTCTTATAACAATAATCGCTATAAAAGATGAAAATTTTCCCTTATACGACAACAGCTCCCTTAAAGCCGACCACCCATACAGAAGTATTTAATATGTACCGAAAGGTTGCGTAGGAAAATCCTACGCAGCCTTTCTCTTTTTGCCGTAAACCATACTGTCAGCGACAGCAGTTGCAACTGCAACATTAAAGCGGAAACAGATATCAATCTGCTGTGTTCTGTGTCCGCTGGACTTGTCTGGTGCATATACGACAATCTTTTCAATGAATTCATGCATAATTTCAGGAGTGAGTTTCGGGATTTCGGAATACTTGCGAACAATCCCAATAAACTGCGCCGTGTCAGCATTCTTTTGCTCCCTTGCTTCAATAAACTGGGATAATTCAGGAATAATCTGTCGAAGCTCCTTTTGCTCGGCTTCATAGTTCTTCGACATCATCTCAAAACGCTCGTCAGAGATTTTACCTGAAACATTATCTTCATAAAGTCTTGTAAACAGCTTGTCCAGTTCGGAAATTCGCTTTTCCGACTGAGCAAGCCTTTTCTTTGCCGCTTTCAGTTCTGCCGACTGCTTCTGTGCTGAATTCTGCATTGCAAGCTCAACGAATTCTTCCTCGTGTTCTCTGACATAGGTCGTAATCTTTCTCAGTTCACTTAGCACAAGTTCTTCAAGCACAAGCGTGCGGATAAAATGTGCGGAGCATTCATCCTTGCGTTTTGCATAAGTGCCACATTTTAAGTGTTCTTGGTCAGTATTAATGCTTTTTGCTCTGCACAAATACATTTTCTTACCACAGTCTGCACAATAGACAATACCCGAAAAAGGATTGACTTCTTCCAGATGCTGAAGCTTTCGCTTATTCTTACGAAGCTCCTGCACCAAATCAAAATCGTGCTGTGAAATAATCGCAGGATGAGTATTCTCGAAAATCTGCCATTCGGACTTTGGATTATCAATTTTCTTCTTGTTTTTGTAGGATTTCTTCTTGGTCTTGAAGTTTGCGGTATGCCCTGCATATTCAATCTTGTCAAGCATCTTATTGATAGTCTGCTCGCCCCAATAAGTCGGATTTCTGAACGGACGAGTTCCGCCTTCGCCCTTGGACTGCTCATAGGCGGTGGGAATAAGAATGTTGTCATTTCTCAGAGCCTTCGCTATCTGTGCAGGTCCGTATCCATCAATACACATCTGGAACACTCGTCTTACAATCTCAGCAGCTTCTTCATCAACAAGCCACACATTTTTATCGGTTTCGCTTTTCTTGTAACCATACGGTGGTTTACCAAGAGGTTTTCCCGACTGTCCTTTCACCTTGAAAACTGCCTTAATTTTCTTTGAGCAGTCACGTGCATACCAGTCGTTAAAAACATTCTTGAAAACCATCATTTCGTTCTCGCTACGAAGAGTGTCAACGTTGTCATTGATTGCGATATACCGAACATCATAATCAGGAAGCACCATTTCGATATACTGCCCTGTCATCAGATAATCTCTGCCGAAACGTGACAAGTCCTTTGTAATGATGGTAGAAATTTTTCCCGACTTAACATCTTCCATCATTCTCATAAAATCAGGTCGATTGAAATTTGTTCCGCTGAAACCGTCGTCAACATAGAACTGTGTGTTTCCGAGTCCGTTTTCATCAGCATATTTTTTGAGAATTGCCTTCTGATTGGTGATTGAATTACACTCACCTTGTAAATCATCGTCTTTTGATAAACGGCAATAGAGTGCTGTAATATTTTTGTTCCTGTTCATGATTACCTCCAAAATCCGAACAGGGTAAGATGTTATACCTATTATATCATCTTACCCCGAATTAATCAACCTGCTTTTCTGAAATTTTCATTCACAGCCATACGGA
>JAZQBH010000298.1:0-4580 GCA_045545655.1 Oscillospiraceae bacterium | reverse complement strand
CCTGTAACCTGTCACGCTGTTTCGGGATACAGTGGTGCAGGAAAGAAAGCAATTGCTGTTTACGAGAATGACGACCGTCCTTTCGGATATGATAGTCCCCGTCAGTATGCTCTTACTCAGCAGCACAAGCATCTGCCTGAGATGCAGAAAATCTGCGGACTTGAATATGCACCTGCTTTCAATCCTCTGGTGTGCGATTATTTCAGCGGAATGGTTGTATCTGTTCCCATTCATACAAGACTGCTCAGCAAAAAGTATTCTGTTGAAGATATCCGCAAGGCACTCACAGAATTCTATGAGGGTAACGGCTCTTATTTCGTTAAGGTTATGCCTGAGGGCGAGCCTGAAGACGGCTTTATCAGCGCAAACGACCTTTGCGAAACAAATCAGATGGAATTGTTTGTAAATGGTAATGACGAGCGTATTATTCTCTGCTCCAGACTCGACAATCTCGGCAAGGGTGCGTCAGGTGCGGCTGTTCAGTGTCTTAACATTATGATGGGCATTGACGAAAAGACAGGTTTGATTTAATTCGGAGGAAATTATGGTTAAATTTAGCGGATATAATTTCATAGATGGCGGTGTATGTGCCGCTGATGGATTTACAGCAGGCGGTGTAATTGCAGGAATCAAAGCTGGAAACACAACCAAGCGTGACCTTGCTATGATAGTATGCGAAAAACGCTGCAAGACTGCTGCTCTTTTTACTACAAACAAGGTAAAGGGTGCTCCAATCCTTGTTTCCAAGGAACATCTCAAGGACGGTTATGCACAGGCTGTTATCGTAAACAGCGGTAACGCAAACACCTGCAATCCTGACGGTGTTGAAATCGCTGAGGAAATGTGCCGTCTTACTGCTGAAGCACTGAATATTGACGTGAATGATATTCTCATCGGCTCTACAGGCGTTATCGGACAGAAGCTCAGCATTGACCCTATTAAGAAGGTAATTCCGACTCTTGCTTCTTCCCTTTCCAAGGAAAACAACGCACTTGCTTGTGAGGCAATTATGACTACCGATACACGCAAGAAGGAATTTGCTGTAGAATTTGAGCTTGACGGCAAAAAGTGCCACGTCGGCGGTATTTCCAAGGGTAGTGGTATGATTAACCCGAATATGGCAACAATGCTTGCATTTATCACTACTGACGTAAACATCAACGGTGAACTGCTGGCAAAGGCACTGCGTAAGGTTAACTCCGTAACTTATAATATGGTAAGCGTTGACGGCGATACTTCCACAAACGACACACTTATTATTATGTCGTCAGAGCTTGCTGGCAACAGCGAAATCATCTGTGAAGACAAGAATTACGAAATATTTGAAAATGCGCTCTATGCTGTTATGATGAACCTCGCCCGTGAAACAGCACGTGACGGCGAAGGTGCAACAAAGCTGATTGAATGCGTAGTAAACGGTGCACCTACTGAGATCGTTGCAAAGACAGTTGCTAAGTCTGTTATTTCTTCAAGTCTTGTAAAAGCTGCACTGTTTGCCGCAGACGCTAACTGGGGACGTATTCTCTGCGCTATCGGCTACGCTGAGGGTGATTTTGATATCACCAAGACCTCAGTTGAGCTTGTAAGCAATGCCGGCAAACTGACAGTCTGCCTTGACGGTGCAGGAATTGGTTTCTCAGAGGCTGAAGCAAAGAAGGTTCTCTCCGAGGAGGAAATCAAGATTGTTGTTGATTTGTACAGTGGAGAGCATAGTGCCATTGCCTGGGGCTGTGATTTGACATTCGATTACGTTAAAATCAATGCTGAATACAGAACCTGATAAAAAAGGAGAATGTAAAATGGAAATAAATTACGATATTCGTGCCAACGTAATGGTTGAAGCACTCCCCTACTTGCAGAAGTACAACAATAAGGTTGTAGTTGTAAAGTACGGCGGAAACGCAATGACCAACGAAACTCTGAAACAGGCAGTTATGCAGGACATTGTTCTCCTTTCTCTTGTTGGTATCAAGGTAGTGCTTGTTCACGGCGGAGGTCCTGAAATCAACGATATGCTCAAGAAAGTCGGCAAGGAGAGCAAGTTTGTAAACGGTCTGCGCTACACCGACGAAGAAACCATTGATATTGTACAGATGGTTCTCGCAGGCAAGGTAAACAAGGATCTGGTTTCTCTTCTTGAAAGCCACAACGGTAAGGCTGTTGGACTTTGTGGACTTGACGGCAATATGATTGAAGCTGAAACGCTCAACCCCGAACTTGGTCTTGTAGGAGAAATCACAAACGTTAATCCCGAGATTATTCATAACGCGCTTAATAACGGATATATTCCCGTTGTATCCACTATCGGACGTGGCAAGGACGGAACAGTCTACAACATAAATGCAGACACAGCAGCTGCAAGAATTGCTGCTGAAATGAACGCCCCCAGCCTTATTCTTCTTACTGATATCAAAGGACTGCTTGAAGATAAGGATGATGAAAATACAATTCTCAGAACAGTTGGCGTCAGCGAAGTGCCTTACCTTAAAAAGCGTGGCATTATCTCAGGCGGTATGATTCCTAAGATTGACTGCTGTGTTGAAGCGGTTCGCCGTGGCGTTAAACAGGCAAACATTATAGACGGACGTATTCCCCACTCAATTCTTATTGAATTGCTTACAGATATCGGTGCGGGAACTATGATTATAGGATAAGGTGTTAGAGATGAGCACAATTGAACAATTTAATCAATATGTAATGCACTCTTACGGCAGATATGACCTTGTTCTTGAGAAAGGTTCAAAAGAGGTAGCATCTGACGAAAACGGAAAAGAGTACATAGATTTCGGGTCTGGAATAGGAACCAACTCGCTTGGTTTCTGCAACGACAAGTGGGTTGAAGCTGTGTGCAATCAAGCGAAATCCATTCAGCATACATCAAATTACTACTACACAAAGGTACAGGCTGATTTTTCAAAGAAGCTTTGTGAAACAACAGGCTATACCAATATGTTTTTCGGTAACTCAGGTGCCGAGGCTAATGAGTGTGCGATAAAAATTGCACGTAAGTACAGCTTTGATAAGTACGGCAAGGGTCGCCACAACATTATTACCCTTGTTAATTCATTCCACGGACGTACAATGTGTACGCTTTCAGCTACTGGTCAGGACGTTTTCCACAACTACTTCTTCCCCTTTGTTGAGGGCTTCAAGTATGTTGAGGCAAACAATATTGAAGATTTAAGAGCACAGCTTGACGATACAGTTTGCGCTGTAATGTTTGAATACATTCAGGGTGAAGGCGGTGTAATGGCTCTTGAAAAGGAGTTTGTTGACGAAATCTTCAAGCTCTGTGCTGAAAAGGATGTTCTCACCATTGCAGACGAAGTTCAGACTGGTGCGGGAAGAACTGGTAAATTCCTCTGCGGTGAGCATTTTGGTCATAAGGCAGACCTCACAACACTTGCAAAGGGTCTGGCTGGCGGTGTTCCGATTGGTTGCTGTCTGTCTGGCGAAAAGTGCAAGGACGTTCTGCAGCCCGGCACTCATGGTTCTACATTTGGCGGTAATCCTATCAGCTGTGCCGGAGGCCTTGCTGTTCTTGACACACTTATTGATGATGGACTGCTTGCTGAAGTCCCTGCAAAAACTGAGTATATCCGTGAAAAGCTTTCGACACTTCCCGAAGTACAGAGTGTATCGGGAATAGGCCTGTTGATAGGTATTGAACTTAAAACCAAGAAAGCGGCAGACGTTGTAAAGGCTGCCCTTGATAAAGGATTGCTCTTACTTACAGCAAAGACAAAGGTTCGTTTGCTGCCGCCTCTTACAATCACTTATGATGAAATCGACAAGGGCATGGCAATTCTCGCTGAATTGCTGAGCTGAATATGAAAGGATATGAGATATGAAGCATTTATTGAAGTTACTTGATTTAAGCACTGAGGAAATCATTGATATTCTGAATCTTGCTGACCAGCTTAAGTATGAGCAGAAGCACGGTATTCCCCATAATATTCTCAGTGGAATGACTCTTGGTATGATTTTCCAGAAGTCCTCCACAAGAACCCGTGTTTCCTTTGAAACAGGTATGTATCAGCTTGGCGGTAATGCTCTGTTCCTCTCTTCAAGAGATTTGCAGATTGGCCGTGGCGAGCCTGTACAGGATACTGCTCGTGTACTTTCCCGTTACCTCAACGGTATTATGATTCGTACATTCGAGCAGGCTGAGGTTGAAAATCTCGCTGGATACGGCAACATTCCCGTTATCAACGGTCTTACAGATTTCTGTCACCCCTGCCAGGTTCTTGCTGATTTGCAAACTATCCGTGAATACAAGAACAAGCTTGATGGACTGAAGTTCTGCTATATCGGCGATGGCAACAATATGGCAAACTCACTCACTGTTGGCTGTCTTAAGGTTGGTATGGATGTTACACTTGCTTGTCCTGAGGGTTATCACCCCGACCAGCAGATTCTTGATTTCGCTAAGGATTACAGCAACTTCAAGATTGTTGCTAACCCTGTTGAAGCAGCTGCTGACGCAGATGTACTTTACACTGACGTCTGGGCATCTATGGGTCAGGAAGAAGAGGCAGAAAAGAGAAAAGTTACATTCAAGGGTTATCAGATTAACGACG
>JAZQBH010000297.1:0-1851 GCA_045545655.1 Oscillospiraceae bacterium | reverse complement strand
AATTATCTGAGTTGCTGCCGCCTTCTGAACAGCCTGTAAGCAGTGTTGCGGCTGCAAGCAATGCTGAAATTATTATCTTTTTAAACTTCATTAAATCTGCCTTTCTGTTTGCTTATGCCTTCTTGATTATTGTACCCTGACGGGTTTCTTCAACAACATAACCCATTTCGGTTATCTTGTCACGAAGCTGGTCTGCAAGGGCAAAATCCTTTGCCTTTCTTGCTTCCTTACGCTGTTCAACAAGCGACATAACCTCAGCGGGGATCTCGTCGTCGTTCTTGTACATAAGTCCAAGCACGCCTGTGAGTGTTGTAAACTCCTTCAGATATGCCTCAACGTCGCCCTTTGTGATTTCCTCTGATGTAAGAGCAGTGTTGATTACACGCACAAGCTCAAACACACTTGAAATAGCGTCTGCAGTGTTGAAGTCGTCCTCCATAGCGGCGTCAAAGCTGTCACGCACAATTTTAATCTGTGAGAGAGTTGCTTCGCTTGCAGAGCCGTCCTTAACGGTCGGAAGAGTACGCTGCATAAGGTCACGGCAGTTGTACATACGGCTGAGCGCCGCCTTGCAGCTTTCGATAACCTCGGTTGTATAGTTAAGCTGACTTCTGTAATGTACTGACAGCAGCATAAAGCGGATAGGCTCGTATCCGAATTCTTTTGCCATATCACGCACAAGGAAGAAGTTTCCTGCTGATTTTGACATCTTCTTATTGTCAACGTTCAGCATACCGTTGTGCATCCAGATATTTGCAAGCTGACAGCCTGTTGCACACTCGCTCTGTGCGATTTCATTCTCGTGGTGAGGGAAGATAAGGTCTGCACCGCCGCCGTGAATGTCGATTGTATCACCGATAAAGTGTCTTGACATAGCTGAACACTCAATATGCCAGCCGGGACGTCCGTTGCCGAATGGGGATTCCCAGTAAGGCTCGCCGGGCTTTGCGGCTTTCCATACAGCGAAATCCATCGGGTCACGCTTTTTCTCGCCGACTTCGATACGTGCGCCTGCCTGAAGGTCGTCAAGCGGCTGATGTGAAAGCTTGCCGTATTCGTTGAACTTCGAGGTTTCAAAGTAAACATCGCCATCAGCCTCGTAAGCGTAGCCCTTGTCAACGAGAGTTTTCACGATATCAATGATGATATCCATACACTCTGTAACCTTCGGGTGAACATCCGCACGTCTTACGTTAAGTCCGTCTGCGTCAGTGAAGTATTCCTTGATTGCATTCTCAGAAACCTCAGTGGCGGTCTTGCCGAGTTCGTTTGCCTTTTTGATAATCTTGTCGTCCACGTCAGTGAAGTTCTGAACGTAGAACACCTTGTATCCACGATATTCGAGATAACGGCGGAGAGTGTCAAACACACACAATGCACGTGCGTTGCCAATGTGGATAAGATTGTAAACCGTAGGGCCGCAGCAGTAGATTTTCACAGTGCCATCTGTAACGGGCTTCAAATCCTGCTTTGCACGGGTCATAGTATTGTAAATCTTCATATAGTTCACTCCTGATTATTGAGTTTTTCAACAAGCTGATTGTTTTCGTCCTTCGCCTTTGAAAGCTCTGATTTAAGCTGTTCAACCTGCTTTTCAAGCCTTTCAAGCTGAATGCGGTGCTGACAGAGAATTTCAGAAACAGGGTCGGGAATGTGAATCTGGTCAAGGTCTGCGTTTGCGATTTTAACTCCGTCACGCTTTACAATGCGTGCAGGAACGCCAACAGCAGTGCAGTTGGGCGGAACCTCCTCAAGCACTACCGCATTTGCGGCAATTTTTGAGTTGTCCCCGATTTTAAACGGACCGAGCACTCTCGCACCCGAGCCTACCATTACGTTGTTGCCGAGGGT
>JAZQBH010000296.1:0-7082 GCA_045545655.1 Oscillospiraceae bacterium | reverse complement strand
AATACATTCTTGATATCACCAAAGCCCCACTCATTCTTATAGAAAAGATTGTGATATACAGGAATAAGCGCACACTGCCAGTCGTTAGAATTGATTACCTGCGGGTGGAAATCAATGTGACGGAGCATTTCAAGCACAGCACGGCTGAAGAAAACAAATCTTTCAGCGTCGTCGTAATAGCCGTAAAGTCCGTTGTCACGTCTGAAGTAATACTCATTATCAATAAAGTAGTATGTAACACCATTCACAACCTGTGAGAACACACCACAATACTGGCTTCTCCAACCAACAGGAACAGTAAAGTTTGTAATAAAATGCATATTCTGCTTCTGTTCAGGCTTTATCGTATTAAAATAATATGGCATAACCACCCTTGCATCGTGTCCTGCCTGCACAAGAGCCTTAGGCAAAGAACCTGCTACATCTGCCAGACCACCGCTCGCTGCAAAAGGCAGCGCTTCACTTGCTGCATACAAAATATTCATAAACTCAGTCCTCCGTTTTAAGGGCAGAAAGCCCAAATTTCCGACTTTACTATACTTACTACCACAAGCTGTACTGTATACACTCTGTTCAGCAAACCAAGAACACTGCAACTCAAGTAACCGTTTTCATAAATATTACACTGTATGCAAAAACGATAAACTTTAAATCACCCTGTTCCGTGATTTTTTTACCAAAGAAAACAAGTACACAGTTACAATAATCTGTGGATATGTTACAATTTAATTATACATCATATTTTATTTTTTGTCAATATGGATAAGAATAAATATTCGTTTTTTACTCTGTTAATTCTCTAAAATTTCCTGTATTACCATATAAATCAAAAGTGGCACAACAGACAACGCTCTTCCATTACCAGAAAACATCAATACTACAATAATTATAGTGGCTGAAATCACATTTATTATCTTCATTACTTTGTCTATTTTTTCAACACGGCATAGTTTAACTATAATCATTTTCAGCAATGCCGCACCGTCAAGCTCGCCAAACGGCAAGAAATTATATATTCCCGTAAAAAGATTTATCAAAGCCAGCACTGCGTTACCATTAAGCCAAAAACATAACGCTGTAATAAAATTCGCCATACAGCCAGCACTCAATATCAAAGCTTTTTTTATAACAGTTGTTTTTTCAAACTGAGAGGACGATATTTTTATTCCGCCGCCGTAAAAGGTTACGCTATCAGGATTGACGACTGTTATAAGCATAACGATAATATGTGATAATTCGTGTATTCCGCAAGCCGCCAGAGCAGCAATGCCAAAGCTGAATTTGTTCACCAAAAATAAAACTACAATTACAGCGAAAAAGGTGAAATCAAATCTCCAGAAAGTGTTTCTTATCTTAAATTCTAACATAATATATTATATATGTTAGTTTGTCCGTATAGAACAAAACCGCACAGGTCTTTAAACCTGTGCGGTAAAAATTATCAATCTTCAAAAACTGCACCAGTATTGGAAGATGTAACAAGCTTTGCATAACGCTTGAGGTAGCCATCAAGCTGCTTAGGAGGATTGATACCCTTCTTTTTACGCTCAGCGATAACTGCATCATCAACAAGCAGTTCAATCTTGCGGTTGGGGATATCAATGTGGATCTTGTCGCCGTCCTCAACAAATGCAATCAGACCACCCTCGGCAGCCTCGGGTGAAACGTGACCGATAGCAGCACCACGGGACGCACCACTGAAACGGCCGTCTGTGATAAGGGCAACGTTTCCGTCAAGTCCCTTACCTACAATTGCCGCTGTAGGCGCAAGCATTTCAGGCATTCCAGGGCCACCCTTCGGACCTTCGTAACGGATAACAACAACATCACCAGCGCTGATTGCTCCATTGAGAATAGCGTCACATGCAAGCTGTTCGCCGTCAAATACACGTGCTGTTCCAGTGAAGTCCATCATCTCGGGCTTTACTGCACCCTGCTTAACAACAGAGCCGTTTTCAGCGAGGTTACCGCTGAGAATTGCAATACCACCGTCCTTGCGGATAGGACTTTCACAGGTATGTACCACATCGCCGTCTGCGTTTCTTGCAACAGCGATACGCTCTCCCTGAGTGCCGCTTACAGTAAGCACGTCTTCGTGAATGTGTCCGCCCTTAGCAAGCTCCTTAAGCACTGTCTGAATACCGCCGACAGCGTTAAGGTCAGTGATAAATACACTGCTTGCAGGGTTAAGTTTTGCAAGTTGAGGAGTCTTGCGGCTCATAGCGTCGATATCAGAAAGCTTAATATCCACACCAGCCTCGTGTGCAATTGCAAGAAGGTGCAGAACAGTATTTGAAGACGCACCGATTGCCATATCAGTTGCAAGTGCATTTTCAAGATTCTTCTTTGTGAGAATATCAAGAGGACGGATATCCTGCTTTACGAGTTCGAGAATACGCTCACCTGTTTCCTTTGCAAGTCTGCGGCGTGCAGAAGATACAGCAGGCTCAGTGCCGGCAGTAGGCATTGCAAGGCCCACAGCCTCAGTAAGGCAGTTCATAGAGTTTGCAGTGTACATACCAGAGCAGGAACCGCAGGTAGGACAAGCATTATTCTCGTAATCCTTGATTACATCGTCGCCGATTTCACCGTTTGAATACTGACCGATAGCCTCGTAAATCTCGGAGTAGCCTACTCTCTTACCCTGAACGCAACCAGGATTCATAGGACCGCCGCTTACAAAGATAGAAGGCAGGTTCATACGAGCAGCTGCCATAACCATACCAGGAACAATCTTGTCACAGTTAGGGATAAATACAACACCATCAAGAGGGTGTGCGGTAAGCATTACTTCAATGCTGTCTGCGATAAGCTCTCTTGAAGCAAGAGAGTAACGCATTCCCTTGTGGTTCATAGCAAGACCATCACAAACACCGATTGTAAAGAACTCAAACGGCACACCGCCAGCATTTCTGATACCGTCCTTTACGTATCTTGAAATCTCGTGGAGGTGCTGATGTCCGGGAACATAGTCGCTTGCCGCACAAACAACAGCAATAAACGGCTTGTTCATTTCGCTGTCGATAACACCAAGCGATTTCAGAACCGCTCTGTGCGGAGTCTTTTCAACACCGCTTTTAATCAAATCACTTCTCATTTTATTTTTTACCTTTCTGTTTTATATACTTTTCCAAAGCATTGCTGCTCCGATTATACCAGCTTCATTAGCAAGCTTGCAGACTTCAATTCTTGTTGATTTCGCAGAATTCTTTGAATAAATCTGCTCGCTTACAGCCTTTCTGAGAGGAACCATCAACGGGTCGCCTTCATTGCACACACCGCCGCCGATACAGAGAATATCAGGCTGGAATGTGTTTATAACGTTGGAAATTCCGCACGCAAGATACTTTATGTATTGCTCGGTTACTGCCTTTCCCACACGCTCGCCCTGCTTCATTGCCTGGAAGGCTGTTCTTCCGCTTACTCTGCCGTCATCACGGATAATGCGTGTAAGCAATGAATCTGGGTTAAGCTCAGAGGCTCTGGTAGTCATACGAACAAGTCCTGTTGCCGAAGAATAAGCCTCAAAACAGCCATTTCGTCCGCAGGAACACGGCAAACCGTCCATTACGATTACTGTATGGCCAATCTCACCGCCTGCACAGTATGAGCCACGATAGATGTTTCCGTCAACTATGATACCCGAACCAACACCCGTGCCAAGCGTAATCACGACCGCATTTTTAGCACCCTTCGCCGCACCTGCAACATATTCGCCGAAAGCCGCAGCATTTGCGTCATTTTCGAGGTATGTAGGAATACCGAATTTAGCTTCAACATCGCCTTTAAGCGGAACGTCCTTGAAATTCAGGTTACTGCAATACTCCACAACGCCTGTTTCATTGTTGCAGATTCCAGGACAGCCAATTCCGATTGACTTCGCCTGAGAGGGTGTTATACCTGCTTCCTTGCAGGCAAGGATAACACTCTCTTCGATATTATCCAGTATCTTTGAGTATTCAGGAGGATTATCCTTATCCTTCACCCATGTCTTAACCTTTGAGCGTGCGATTATGTTGCATTCATCATCAACTATTCCGCACGCTATGTTTGTTCCGCCAACATCAACGCCTATGTAGTAAGCCATAAAATGCCTCCTTACACTCAGAATCCAAGTTTCTCATTTACTATAATTACCTTAATCCTGTCAGGAACACGCTGCTGACCAAGCGTTACATACGCACAGCATATTCTCGAATCGCTGTGGCAATGTGCGCATTCTCCGCTTACCTTACAGGGAGTGTCGCAGTCAAGTCGCTTTGTATTCAGCGGAGCGGCTATCTTCTCAACACGCTCTTTCGCCTCAGCGAGATTTTTTACTATCTTGTTAATCCCAGCAATGATGATAACCTGAGTAGGACCGTAAATCATTGCCGCTACCCTGTTGCCGTTACCGTCAACATTGTAGAGTTCACCATCTTCAGTTATTGCATTAGAACTTGCCATAAACGTGTCAGAACTGAACTCACTTCTGTAAAATGCTTTGAGTTCTTCAGCTGTGCCGCCGACAGGTCTCGGAGAAAAAACGTCAGTAAACTCACTGCTTAACATCTCAGTCACACCGCACTCTTTGAGTGTTGCAGACCCGCCGATTGTAATAAGTTTGTCATCTTTGATAAGCTCACGAACAATATCAAGCGCCTCTTTGCAGTTTTCGGCAAAATAGGGCTTCATCTTATTGCGTCTGAGGTTATCCATAGTTATCTGAATTTGTTCTGTCATTATGCCAGACCTGCTTTCTGTTTTATTGTAGTAATGGAATTTTCAGCAAGAACAAAGCTTCCGTCATCTGAATACTCACCATACGGAATATAATATTCAGCAGGAGATACTCCGTATTCAGCGGAATTCAGCAAAGCCGCCTTATGCTTTGTATAGAAATCATCAGTAAGGTTTGTCTGAGAATGTTCCTTTATCATTCTGACATAGTTATCCATCAGACTGCTGTTTCCGTCAAGCACACGGAAATTCTGATTTATAAGATCGGACAAAATAGAACCAATACAGTTAAATCTGTAAGATTCACCCTCGCCGAAATCAGCCTTCAACAGAAGTCTGAAAATAGTTTCAGCGTCAAGTCGCTGCTGTCCTGCGTTAAGAGTCTGTGCAATAACACCATCGTTGATAATCATTGTTTTTGTTACTTCATAATCAAGATTACCAAAACTTGAAACTATTGTAATAAAGCCCTTTCTGTCAATAGCGGAGTAAAAATCACAGTGTATCCCTGTTACTTGTTCCATTACCTCTACAACTTTTTCACCGCCCTGTGCAGCATAGACATTCTGAAGAGTTCTTCCCTCAGCCTGCATACTGATTCCGTTAGGGAACGGAATAAAAACAAGCCTGTTTTCAACTGCGTTATAGCAGGTCATTATAAACAACTCAGGAACATCAGCATTTCCGTCGCTTATCATAAGCATAGCGTTGAAGTTATCCTTTGCAGATGGCTTGAAATCGGCAGTAAGCTCGCCATTATGGTCAAGTCCGACGGAATCGGTTTCCTCAGGAAACAAATACCACTGAAATGCAAAAATAGTTGCAATTGCAAATGCCAGAGCTATAACAAAAGCGATAAGATATATATACCAGTTACTTTTTCTACGGACAGCCATACAATCCTCTTTCTATAAAATCCAAAATTGGTATTGATTTTTTTTATAAATCGTAATATAATATATGTTAGGTGCGAAAACGCCACTAGATATAGTATAACACATATTTCAGAAAATTTCAAGATATTGAGGTATATATATGAATAATTTTTATTGGAGAACGTGGGCTGAAATCAACCTTGACACACTTAAGGAAAATATATCCGTTATCCGAAGCTATTCCAAAGGTAAAGAGATAATTGCAGTTGTTAAAGCTAACGCTTACGGCCACGGGGACGTTCAGTGTGCAAAAGCACTGAACAAATGCGGCATAAACTGGTTTGCGGTATCCAATCTGTGGGAGGCTCAAAGGCTCACCGATGGCAATATCAAGGGAAATATACTGATTTTCGGCTACTGCGATATTCCTCTTGTAATCGAGAATCTTGGAAAGAATTACATATTCACAGTCGGCGACACTGAATACGCAAAACTGCTGTCAGACTATGCGTGTGCAAACAACGTTCAGATTCCTGTTCACATCAAGGTTGACACAGGAATGAGCCGTGTGGGAATCAACACCCCTGAACAGCTTGATTACATTCTCTCGCTGAAAGGGCTTGATTGTCAGGCTGGATATACTCATTTTGCCTGCGCAGACAGTCTTGATGAAACAGACATAGAGTTCACAAACAAACAACAAGCCAGACTGCTTGATATGTGCAGAGAGCGTGGCTTAAAGACACACTCGCAGAACAGCGGCGGCATTATCTATCACAGCGATTACGAGGGCGATTTCGTCCGTTCGGGAATTATTATGTATGGACAAAAGCCTGATTCCAGGTTTCCCCTGCCCGACGGGATAAAGCCTGTATTCCAGTTCAAAACGATAGTCAGCCAGCTGAAAACACTTTCAAGCGGCGATACAGTAAGCTATGGAAGAACCTACACCGCAGACAAAGAAACACGTGTTGCACTTGTTTCGTGCGGCTATGCAGACGGCTTCAACAGAAAGCTTTCAGGTAACTGGAGCGTGCTTATAAACGGCAAGCCCGCTAAAATCTGCGGCAGAATTTGTATGGACCAGACCCTGATTGATGTTACAGACATCCCCGGTGTCAAAGTCGGCGATACAGTTACGGTATATTCAGGCAGCGGCTTCTGCTCCGTTGAAAATGCCGCCAAGGAAGTCGGCACGATTACTTATGAGCTATTATGTTCAATCGGCACACGAGTGCCTCGTATATATATTGAGGATGGTATTGAAACAGAAATACAGAGATACATATAATCTACAATACTTTAAAATATTTCCAGCCCTTCGACTAATCATAGTAAAAGGGCTGATTTAAATTGTTATAAAAAATCAACAAACTGATTTGTAATTATATACAAACACCTGTTTTTCAAGATTTAATTTTAAAAAAATTTTCTACTGATTTTTATTGGAGCAAAGCAAAAATGGATAAATATGTAAGATTTGTCCTA
>JAZQBH010000295.1:0-2511 GCA_045545655.1 Oscillospiraceae bacterium | reverse complement strand
CATCACTGTAATAACAGTACCGTGAAAAGGCACATACAGCGATATCTTTCCACATTCGGGGAGAACATTGTGCCTTGTGTTTAAGGAAAGGCTGTCACAGCAATTTGTCTGGTTTAATGCGAGTTCAAGTCTTGCAACAGCCTTGTAAGGAGGAAAACATTATGTCATTTTTGAGTTCATTGCTCGGTGCGTCTGAGGAAACCTACACTGAAAACGGTGCAAAGGCTTTTCTTACATCAGGTTCAAACTGTCTTGATTTGTTCTTTGCTATGGGAGCACTGCGTCAGGCAGATGATGAGAAAATCTGCAATCTTGTAACAAGAGCTTACGTTGAAAACCCCGAAAAGACAATGAAGCTTGTATTTTTCGGTCGTGACATCCGTGGTGGTCTTGGTGAGCGCAGATTTTTCAGAGTTGCATTAAAACAGCTTGCTGATATCGCACCTGAAAGCGTTAAGGCTAATATCGTAAATATCCCCGAATATGGCAGATATGACGATTTGCTTGCTCTTATTGATACATCCTGTTCGGCAGAAGCTGTTGCGGTCATCAAGGAGCGGCTTAATGCGGATATCACAGCTATGAAGTCTGGTGAGCCTGCTTCATTACTTGCAAAGTGGCTGCCCTCTGTCAATGCGTCTTCGGCTGAAACCAAGCGTGTTGCAAAGAAGCTTTGCAAAATGCTCGGTATGAATGAAGCGACTTACAGAAAAACGCTCGCTGAACTGAGAAAGTACATTGATATAATCGAAAACCGCCTTCGTGAGGAGGACTACACATTCGATTATTCAAAGCAGCCCTCGGGTGCAATGTTCAAGTACAGAAAAGCGTTTATCCGTAACGACGAGGAACGTTATATCAATTATCTGAAAAAGGTTCAGAAAGGTGAAGCCAAGCTGAATGCAGGCGTGCTGTACCCTTACGAGGTAGTAAGACGCTGCCTTGACAGATTTCTTTCCGATGAAGAACGTCTGTCGCTTGATGTAACCTGGAACAACCTCACTGAATACGGCAATAACACAGAAAACAGCAATGCGCTTGCTGTCGTTGACGCGTCAGGTTCGATGACCTGCGTGTCCAACGGTATCAGACCTCTTGATGTTTCGCTGTCGCTTGGCTTGTATTTCGCAGAACACAACAAGGGCGCTTTTGCAAATCATTTTATCACTTTCTCTGAAAAGCCCAGACTTATAAAAGTAGAGGGTAAAGACATCACTGAAAAGGTAAGATACTGTGCTGCGTTCAATCAGGCTGAAAATACTGACCTTGAGGCTGTGTTTGAGCTTATCCTGAGAACTGCCTGTGAGGGTAATTATTCTCAGGCGGATATGCCTTCACGTTTGTACATCATTTCGGATATGCAGTTTGATTACTGCATTGAGGGCGGCAACAACAGCACTATCTTCAACACAATGAAGAGAAAGTATGAAGCGCACGGCTACAAGCTGCCTGAAATCGTGTTCTGGAATGTAAACAGCAGATGTACCGCAATTCCTGTCAAGGTAACTGACAATGGTTGCGTGCTGGTTTCGGGTGCAACACCTTCGATTTTTGATATGGTGAAATCAGGCGAGATTTCCCCTATGAAAATTATGAACGATGTGCTTGAAAATCCCAGATATGACGCTGTTCGTGTATAAATAGAATATTTCATCAGCCCTTGCAGATTGCAGGGGTTGACTTTTTAACTAAAATGCGTTATACTTTATAGTGTACTTTTATATTTATGGGAGTTTTTCGATGAACGATGTATTGAAATCCCCGTTTGTACAGGAAATGTGCATTACAACTGCCAATATGTACAGATTGGGCTGGGACGAACGAAACGGCGGAAATATCAGCCTTCTTCTTGATGAGGAGGAGTTGTCACATTATCTTGATTTCTCTGTTGTGATAAGAGAGATACCAATAAGCTTTGATGCATCATGGGTATCAGGAAAATATTTCCTCGTTACAGGCACTGGCAAATATTTCAAGAACATCGCAAATGACCCCGAAACCAATCTTGGAATAATTCGTATAAGTACAGACGGCACAAAAGCAGAACTGCTCTGGGGTTACAAAGATGGCGGCAGCTTTACAAGCGAACTACCGTCGCACCTCTTAAGTCACAAATCTCGTCTGAAAGTTGACCCCGAAAACAGAGTGATAATGCACTGTCACCCGACAAATATTATAGCTATGACATTTATTCATCCGCTTGATGAAAGAGAGTTCACACGTTCTCTGTGGCGAATGATAACAGAATGTATGATGGTGTTTCCTGATGGAGTGGGCGTTCTTCCGTGGCAGTTATGCGGAATAAACGAAATAGGAATTGATACTGCCCGAAAAATGGAGTATGTCCGTCTGGTGATATGGGCAAACCACGGAATATATGGCGCTGGAAAAACGCTTGATGATGCTTTCGGGTTGATAGAAACAGTTGAAAAGGCTGCGCAGATTTATATGATGACTTCGCATCTGCCCAGAATAAATACTATTACAGACAACCAGTTAAGACAAATTGCA
>JAZQBH010000294.1:0-7892 GCA_045545655.1 Oscillospiraceae bacterium | reverse complement strand
AGATAAAAAAGCAATATTGAGTTATGTTGAGATGCATTATCCCGAAACCATAAAACGAAAGGGTTCAGAGTTCCCCATACAAACGCCAGCCGGTCCTTTTGAGAATTCTGTTATCTACTTCGAACTTGACGGTATAGATTTCAGCGTATCCGCTTATGACGGAGAAATAATCGATGATACATATTACGAAGCTAAAGCCGAAAAGTATATACGTGAAAAATATATTGATGGTTTTATGAATGAAAGAGAAATTTCTCCCCAAATAATGATTTCTTTTTTTGGCGGAATTGATGAAGAGATACAGAATTTTAAGGGTCACATTAGTATTTCTATTGTTCAAGAATATATCGACGGATCACCTACACCTGAACAAATTGATTGGTTTTATGATTTTTATCAATATTGGATAGAATCTTGTGAGTTGCCTGATTGTAGCGTTGTGTTAACTTATCTTATGCCAGAGGCAATTAATACAGATGTGTGCTCTTATTCTGTATGGTTCCAGAACGGTGAAAGGACTTTTTCCAGTAAAAAGGATTTTTATAATTCGTTTGATTAAGTCCTTTACAGTAAAACATCTTTTTTAAATTTAATAAATTTACATAACGAGGTAATTCTATGAGAAAAAATTCATTCAGTGCGCTTGATTTAATCAATAAATTTATTGATGAAACTGTTAAGGAAGGCGACATCTGTATCGACGCCACTGCTGGCAGAGGCAACGACACGCTCCATCTTGCACGGCTTGTCGGGGAAAGCGGTCACGTAACGGCATTCGATATCCAGCCCGACGCAGTGGAAAGCACAAAACAGCTTTTACAGCAAAACGGAATGGGCGGCAGATGCAATGTTCTGCTGAAAAGCCACAGCGAAATGGACGAGCTCCATGAGGAGGGAACAGTTTCGCTGATAACCTTCAATTTCGGCTGGCTTCCAAGGGGCGACCACAACATATTCACAACCGCCCAGACCAGCATTCCTGCGATAGAAAAGGGTCTTAAACTGCTTAAAGACGACGGTATTATGACGCTTATAATCTACTATGGCAAGGAAACAGGCTTTGCGGAGCACGACGCTCTGCTGGAATTTCTCCCGACCCTCGACAGCCGTCTGTACACGGTAATTGAAATGCCGTTCGTCAACAGAACAAACTGTCCGCCGATACCTATTATAATTATGAAAAATCCGACTTAATGCGTAGTCATTTTCTGCATTTAATTCTGCTTTTTGTCAAGATAGAAAAATCCCTGCTCCGATATGGAACAGGGAAAATAATTACGTTCCTTTCAATTACATAGAGAAAATATGTCTCAAAATAATCCTCAAGAATCTTTATTTACTTCTATAATACAATCGCAGGGACAGTATTGTTTTATATTTTCAACAAACTTGTCAACGTCATCTTGTGTTTTTGGGGGTGGTATAAGCATTGGTATCTCAACATTTTTAAGGTCTGGGAAATGTTCCAGTACCCTATAGTCCTCAAGAAATCTTTCTGCTTGCGTTGCAGTACGCAAATGGGTTATACCTTCAAAGAAAATCCCCTCGTATTCTGATTTTGTGTAATTTACTTGCAATTTAACATATTCTATTGAACGTGATGGCTTTGCATCTTCGATATTACGGAAGTTAAAAGAGTAAAAATTAGAGAAACTAATATATCCGTTATATGGGAGAGATGTTTGGAGATAGTTCTCCCAACATGTTATTTCATAAAGAGGGGTTTCTTCAGTGGAATAATTATCATTTATCCAATCCTGAATGTAATAAGCTACATTACGCATAATCAACAATCTCTCGTGAGCAGAACAATTTTTTACACGAAAAGAAATGTTTAATATGTTCCAATAATCGTAATACCAGCCTATATACGTATCTTCTTTGATATTAAGTTCAATGTTATTGTCAGCACAGAGAACCGCAAGATACTTTTTCGCATCGTGCGACATATCAGCGAGCAGCGAGTCATCATTCTTTAATACCGCAACATGGGAATTAGAATCGTCAATTCTGCTTTGTGGAAGTTGTGAAGCCGAGCATCCAGTAACAATAAGTGTCAGAATTATCAAGATTGGGAATATATATTTTGTTTGTAATTTCATAAGTTCCTCCCTGACGCCAATTCTTTTATTGACCCACAGCACAAGTTGTACACCAATTTAACTTTTTTTATATTTCATAAAAACACAACGCTCCCTATTCCGCGACCGTATTCAATCCACACTCAAAATAAAAAAATTCAATTAACAATCATCTGTCATACTTTCGTATAGATTGTTAAAACTGTCATATACCGCTTGATTATTATTTTCTTTAAGAAATTGTGGATCATCGAAGAAAAGTTCATCATACGCAATGTAATAGTCACTTCCGTAATTCCCAAATTGATTCATAGCTTTTCCTTTCTGACCGTTTTCAGCAATCCGTCCCGTGTTTGCAGCATAAAACGCATCGTAATCCTTCACGCCGCCGAGCTCAATTGTAAAAAGGATCATATGATATGAACCTAAATAATCGGAAATCTTACGCGAAAAAGAATGAACATAAACCTCGGTTTCATCCTCTGGAACAACAATATTGAATGTCGCTAATAACTGCCGTTCATCTTCAGGTGAAAAGGAGGTCAGCGCATCACGTGGAATAGGAACACAGTGACGAAGTTCACCGTTATCTCGGTTATTTTTGCAACTGGTTAGCATAAAACAGCTCAGTGCAAATAAAAAAAACAATGATTTTTTCATAAGCATTCCCCTGTTGTATATAAAATTTCATTTACGAAGTATCTTGCAGTAAGTTAAGTATATAATTTAATATCAGTTGACAAGAAAAGGCTTACCGTTCACTATCCAATAAATGTTTAATAAAATGCCCGCAATTGAAAAGCATAAAGTAAATATTACCTTTGAAGGGCATTTATCACAGGTAAACCTTCTCACATATACAAATGAATATGCAATGTAATACACAATGTGAAGATATGGCAACATTGTAAGTAAATACAGAGTTAGCGAAATTGGGATAAAAGCCAAAAATCTTGGAAATAAAAGTTCTGGATATATTCTGTAAACGAGAGAAATAATCAATAACCCCAAAAGATAAATAACATTTACAATCCAATAGACAGAGAGATATTTATATGTTGTGTCGCTTTTCATATATTGCTCCTAAAATATAAACCCTTAATTACATTATAGCGATTATTTCTGAAATGTCAACAATTCTTACGAAACTGTAACCAAATTGTAATTCTTTTGTAACCTTTCTAGCGCTACTACTTGAAAAAATTGCAATATTATGATATACTTTTAACATAACACCACACGAAGGGAGAACGAAATGAACGATAAAAACGGCACTCCAAAGCTCGGCAAGGGCGCTATTGCCGCCTTTGCAATTATGGGCACTGCGATAGTAATGCTTACTATTGCGCTTATTGTCAGCATAAACTCAAAACCCGATAACCCCGCTGAAATCCCTGTGCAGGGCGACAGCACTACAACGTCACAGACGAGCAGTACTGACGGCAGTTTCAGTACTCCCGACAGCGGCTCTGTCCCCACGGTAGATAACCCCGATGTCAACCCGCCGTCAAGCTCCTCGGTTACTTCAACGGGGGATACATCAGCACCGCAGAGCGAACAGCAGTCCTCGCAAAGCACGCCGCAGTCGTCAGTGCCTCAGCAAAGCTCTTCGACGCCTATTTCAAGTACCGCTCAGCCTGAACAACCCGAACAACCTGAGCAATCTCAGCCGACAGGCACAGGCATAACGCTGAAATATTCCATCGACAATTCGTGGGAAAGCGGAAATGTACTTATGTATGGATTGCAGTTCGGTGTAACCAACAGCACAGGAAAGCCGATAAGCAACTGGAAACTCGTAATGAACATAGACGGACTTGATTCCTGCACAGGCTGGAACGCCGCATATTCCGCAAGCGGAAACACGCTCACCGTAACCAACACCGAGCACAATGGTACTATCAATAACGGCGGAACTGTCGTTTTCGGCTGTAATCTTGGAAGTACCAAATCTTTCAAAATCACAAGTGCAACTATTAACGGCACTCCCTGTACGGTAACGGCTGGCTACGTCAATCAGAACGACCAGAGCAACCAACAGCAGAACAACCAACAGCAGAATAACCAGCAGAACGCAACCAAGGACGTAAGCGAACTGCTCAAGCGACCCGAAAATGCCGTTCAGGGTGATGACTGGCTCTTCACCGACGGTAACAGAATAGTAGATAAAAACGGCAAGCGTGTATGGCTTACGGGCGTGAACTGGTTCGGCTACAACACAGGCACGAACACCTTTGACGGTCTGTGGAACAGCCAGCTTGAACCGTCCGTTAAGGCTATCGCCGACCACGGCTTCAACCTTATCCGTGTGCCGATTTCCGCTGAGCTTATCAATCAGTGGGCGGCAGGTGAGTACCCCAGAGCGAACTACAACAACGCCTACAACACCGCTCTGAACGGAATGAACAGTCTTGAAATATTTGATTATTTCCTTGCACTTGCCGAGCAGAACGGAATAAAGGTAATGCCCGATATCCACAGTGCGGAAACCGACGCTTCGGGACATAATGTAAACCTGTGGTATACCTCTAAGATTTCCGCAGAGGAGTTCTACTCTGCACTTGAATGGATGGCAGACCGCTACAAGAACAACGACACAATAATCGCCTACGACCTCAAGAACGAGCCGCACGGCAAGCCGTTTGAGGGCAGCGGAGCGGCTGTGTGGAACGACTCAAAATCCCCGAACAACTGGAAGTACACCGCAGAGGTTGCTGCCGCAAGAATTCTCGCTAAAAATCCCAACGTGCTTATTCTCGTTGAGGGCACTGAAATTTATCCCATAGACATCAAAAACAACTCCGATTTCCACTCCACAGACTCCAAGGACTACTACTTCAACTGGTGGGGCGGCAATCTCCGTGGAGTTAAGGATTTCCCTGTAAATCTCGGAAAATATCAGAACAAGCTGGTATATTCTCCGCACGACTATGGCCCTACCGTTTATCAGCAGCCGTGGTTTGAGGGCGACTACACCTTCGACAGCCTTATGAAGGACTGCTGGAAGGATAACTGGTTCTATATCCACGAGCAGAACACCGCACCTCTGCTTATAGGCGAATGGGGCGGCTTTATGAAAGAGCCGAACCTCAAGTGGATGACCTATATGCGAAAGCTTATCAAGGATAATAAGCTTAACCACACCTTCTGGTGCTTCAATGCGAATTCGGGCGACACCGGCGGACTTGTCCTCGACGATTTCAAAACGTGGGACGAAGAAAAGTACGCATTCGTAAAGGAAGTGCTGTGGCAGGAAAACGGCAAATTCGTCGGACTTGACCACGCTATCCCCCTCGGAGAAAACGGAATTACCCTCGCAAAAGCCAGCGGAATAAAATAATATCTCAACAGTCATCGGGTCTGCATTTCGGCAGACCACGGTGACTGTTTTTGTTTGCGGATAATATTACAAAAACAATCTCAGATAATGCCGAATTTTGTTGCAATTCAACAATTTATGTGGTATAATGTAAGTATAGTTTTGGGCTAAAAAATGTATGTTTTAGGAGAATGATTGATGAAGCTTTTGATGATACACTCGTGGAACGAGCGTGAAACCGCATACAGAGGTAAATTTTCAAGCCTACTGTCATATCCCTCGCTCACGCTTGCTGTGATTTATTCCCTTATACCAAAGGGAGTGTTTGAAAAAATAGATGTTATAGACGAAAACTCTCAGCGTGTGAATTACGAAAAAGACAAGTACGACGTTGTGATGATTTCCTTTGAAACTTCATCAAGTATTACCGCATACAAGCACTGCGATGAGTTCAGAAAAAGGGGTGCGTACATCGTCTGCGGCGGTTATCACGCAACGGCGCTTCCCGATGAAGTTCTGCAGCACTGCGATACCGTGATATGCGGCCCTGCTGAAAAATCAATCCCGAAGTTTGTTGAGGATTATGTAAACGGCAATCCTCAGCGTCTTTACAGGGATTATAATGTCTGTGCGGCTGATTTCCCCATTCCTGCAAGGGATAAGATTACAAAAAGGAAAAAGCTGAAAATTCCTGCGATAATTGCAAACAGAGGTTGTCCGAACTACTGCAAATACTGCTCTATGAGAACGATGTGGAAAAGCTGTCCGCGACCTGTTGCAGACGTTGTTCGGGAACTTAAAGACCTCAAGGCTAAGATGGCGATTTTCTATGACCCTAACTTCTTCGCCGACCGTGCTTATGCAATGGAGCTGATGAAAGCTATAAAACCGCTTAAAGTCCTGTGGGCTTCCAATGCAACAGCTGATTTCGGCTATGATCACGAGCTTATGCAGGCGGCTTATGAAAGCGGTTGTCGTGGTGTTCTTATCGGGTTGGAGTCGCTTAATTCGCAGTCGTTGTCGGGAGTGGGCAAGCGATTCCACGATACGGACAAGTATAAGGAGATAATCGCTAATATCCACAGCCACGGAATTGCAGTGAACGGTTGTTTCGTGCTTGGCTTTGACAACGACACCGAGCAGGAGCTTCTCGACCTGCCTAAGCGTGTGGAAACCCTCGGACTTGACCTTTGCAGATTTGCCATTCTTACCCCATACCCAGGCACAAAGCTATATGAGGAATACGAAAAGAGCGGCAGAATACTCACAAAGGAATGGAACAAATACACTCAGCACAACGCCGTTTTCAGACCCTCTAATATGTCCCCCGAAAGGCTTGAAGAACTTTACCACAAGGCGTGGAAGGAAGCCTACACCTGGAAGCGTGTTTTCAAAAGAACCTTTTCTTCCCCGTGGCGGAAAAACGCTTATGTTTTTATTCTGCTTGGGGCGAATATCGGTTTTAAATTTCTTGGAAATGACAAGAGGAAGAAAAAGTGAAAATAACATTTGTTCGTCTTAATATGTTTGAGCATATAAGCTCCGACGCTATGAAGCCGCTTCTTTTCGGGATAATAAAAAGCCTTACTCCCGAAAGGTATGAAATAGATTTTATCGACGAAAGGGCTGAAAAGCTCCCCGAAAAAATCGACTCGGATATCATAGCCTTTTCGGTTGAAACCTACACTGCAAAGAGAGCCTACATACTCGCAAAAAAATATAAGACTGAAAATAATATCATTGCAATGGGCGGATTTCACGCAAGCGTTATGGCTGACGAAATGCTGCAATATGCGGACACAGTGCTTGTCGGCGACGCTGAGGGAATATGGGAAAAATTCCTCGCAGACTGCGAAAACGGAAAGCCCTGCAAAAAGTATATTTCAGATGAATCTACTCCGCTTGATATCCTTAGGGAAGACCGTTCAGTTTACAAGCATAACTATCACGGAATCGGTGTTTATCAGATTTCAAGGGGCTGTAAATTCAACTGCGATTTCTGCTCCATAAAGACGATGTATAAATCCGTAAGGCGCAAATCTGCCGATATGATTGTCGAGGAGCTTAAACGTGCAAAGGAAAAGATAATCTTCTTCGTAGACGATAACCTTTTCTACGACAAGGCCTCGGCACTTGAGCTTTTCAGAAAAATAGCGCCGCTTAAAAAGAAATGGGCTTGTCAGATCAGTATGGACGTCGCACGTGACGACCAGCTTCTGCAGGAAATGAAAAAATCAGGTTGTTTTCTTGTTCTGATGGGCTTTGAAAGCCTTAATCCCGAAAGCCTTGGTGAAATGCACAAGGCGGCGAACACAGCGGCAGATTACGATGAAGTGATTAAAAGGATATACAAGCACAGACTGCTGATTTACGGCACATTCGTTCTGGGGTGCGACAACGACTGTGAGGACGTATTCCGCCGTACTTATGAATTTGCAATGAGAAACAAAATTGCCGTAACCAACTTCAATTCGCTTATCCCTATGCCTGGG
>JAZQBH010000293.1:0-1533 GCA_045545655.1 Oscillospiraceae bacterium | reverse complement strand
TGCTATAATTAAGAAAAGGTTGTATAAGTACAACAAAAAGGAGGTTTTTCTATGCTTGAAAAAATCTTTAAACTAAAAGAAAACAAAACTACCGCCACAACGGAGTTCATTGCGGGTATTACAACGTTTATGACAATGGCGTATATTCTGGCAATAAACCCCAACATACTTTCCGAGGCTGGTATGGATTCGCAGGCGGTGCTGATTGCAACGGCTTTCGCATCGTTCATTGGCTGTATGCTGATGGGTCTTATGGCTAACCTGCCGTTTGCGCTGTCGGCTGGTATGGGTCTTAACGCTTACTTTGCCTACTCGGTTGTAATCGGTATGGGGTATTCGTGGCAGATTGCCCTATTCGCCGTGTTTATCGAGGGAATAATCTTCATAGTCCTTTCGCTTACCAGAATACGTGAGGCTATATTCAATGCAATTCCCCTTTCGCTGAAAAAAGCAATTTCAGTCGGTATCGGTCTGTACATCGCTTATATAGGTATGCAGAGTGCAGGAATTATCGTGGATTCCTCAACGCTTACCACAATAGGCAGCTTTACCGAGAATTTCAGCACATCGGGTATCTCCGCACTTCTTGCGATAGTGGGATTGTTCATCATTGCAATACTTTACGTTAAAAAGGTAAAGGGCGCAATTCTGATTGGTATTCTTGCAACGTGGATAATCGGTATGATTTGTCAGGCGGTCGGAGTATACGTCCCCGACGCTGAGCTTGGATATTACAGCCTTTATCCGTCGCTTGCGATTACTGATTTCTCAAGGCTCGGCGAAACCTTTGGTCAGTGCTTTACAATCAACTTCTCTGAGATAAAGATATTCGATTTTATTGCTATTCTGCTTGCGTTCCTTTATGTTGACCTTTTCGACACGCTGGGCACGCTTATCGGTGTAGCCGCAAAGGCAGATATGCTGGATAAAGACGGAAAACTTCCGAAGATAAGGCCTGCGCTCCTGTCAGACGCAATCGCAACCTCTGTGGGCGCAATCCTCGGAACATCAACAACCACAACCTTCGTTGAATCCTCTGCTGGCGTAGCCGCAGGCGGCCGCACGGGACTTACTGCAGTGGTAACAGGCGTGCTGTTCCTTGTTGCCTCGCTGTTTGCTCCGATTTTTACGGCTATCCCTGGGTTTGCTACCGCACCTGCTCTGATTTTCGTAGGCTTTATGATGTTCACGTCAATTGCGGATATCAAGTTCAGCGAGGATAACTACACCGAGGCTGTTCCCGCTTACCTTGCGATAGTGTTTATGGTGCTTTCCTACAGTATCGCAGACGGCATTGCGGTTGGTATGATTTCCTATGTTATCATCAACCTTTTCACTGGCAAATACAAAAAGATTTCACCGCTTATGTATGTTCTCACCATACTGTTTGTTCTGAAGTATATTTTCCTGTAAATAAACAGGAAATCCCTCGCTGTGATAAAGAAGCAAAACCCGTGAAGAAATTCTTCACGGGTTTTTATGTCACATATAAATTCGAATATGTCGCTTTATTAAACCTGAAAATTTCTTTAG
>JAZQBH010000292.1:0-3627 GCA_045545655.1 Oscillospiraceae bacterium | reverse complement strand
CTTTATATTGAGTGTGGTTACAGCATTTGTTCTGGGGGTATCAAGCATTGATATTGTACACAGAAAGATGACTGACAGCTGCAACGATTCAGTCAGAATCGCAGAGCTTTTCGCTGATTATAATTCTGACACGGACGAAACAATCGAACAGACCGTATTATCCCATATTGCTGTGCTGGACGAAATCGAAGCGGTAGCTGTGCTTGGCACAGAAAAAAAGCAGGTGTGGTCAAGCAATAATCAGTATCCTGTAATTGATGAAACCAGAAAAATGGACGCTCTGCCCGGAATTACAGACGAAAACGTCACTGTTATGCTTGCCGATGAAGAAGATAAGGCTTTTTCCCTTGAGGACGGCATACTTGTTATAAACGAACGTGTGTTTGCCGAGCGCATTTCAAAAGCTGACCGCAACAGCAACGTTCCTTTTTCAAGATTGAATGTCTGGATAATTGTTCCTGTGAACGATATGCAGATTATGGTCCTCAACAGCGTGCCGGTATACTTCAATGATTTTATAATGATGTTCATTAGTATCGCACTCTGCGCATTGATGACAACTGTCTTTGTGATATATTACCTCATCTCGATTATCGGTATGGTACTGAGTATGCGTAAAACCACAAAAATCATATACACCGATATGCTTACAGGCGGCGACAACTGGCTGTTGTTCATTAAAAAAGGAACAAACCTGCTGAAGAAGAACAAAAAAGGTCAGCAGAATTATGCTGTACTTCATCTGGAAATGTGCAAGTATCGCAGCTTCTGCACCTGCTTCGGCGTAAACAAGGGTCAGGAGCTGATTGAAACATTCCACACTCAGCTGAAGAAGGAAATTCACGGTAAAGAAGTGATGGCCCATCAGGAGAACGCAGAATTCGGTCTTTTGCTGAACTACACCGACAAGGCTCAGCTTGAAGAACGCATTCAGAGTATTCTGAACAAGCTCAGTTGCGTTATGCCGGGAATTAAAGTTAATTTCGGCGTTGGCGTGTATCTTGTTCAGCCTGGTGAGTATGACATAGAACAACTGTACAACAACGCAATGATAGCCTGTGAAATGCTTGGAGAAGACGCAGAAAACAAAACCGCATTCTTCGATGTTGAAATGAACAAGCAGAAGTTGTGGGAACGCAGGGTTGAAGACGATATGGACCGTGCATTGCAAAACAAGGAATTTCAGGTATACTTACAGCCTAAAATCAACACCTCAGAAGAAGAGCTTGGCGGTGCTGAAGCGCTTGTCCGCTGGATTCACCCTACCGAAGGCTTTATTCCGCCAAATCGGTTTATTCCTATTTTTGAAAAGAACGGTTTCATATTGAAGCTGGACGACTATATGCTGGAAGAAATCGCAAAACTGCAATCCGAGTGGCTTGCCCAAGGCCGTAAGCTGGTTCCGATTTCAGTAAATGTATCAAGAGCACATTTCACCCGAGAGGACCTTGCAGAGCATATCTGTGCAATTGTAGACAAATATAATGTGCCGCATAATGTTATCGAACTGGAACTTACAGAAAGCGCTTTCTTCGATGACAAGAAGGTGCTGCTGGACACAGTGCAGAAACTGCGTTCATCAGGTTTTCACGTATCAATGGACGACTTCGGCGCAGGATATTCCTCTTTGAACTCCTTGAAGGAATTACAGATAGACGTCCTGAAAATCGACGCAGATTTCTTCCGTGGCGCAGATGTGGAAGAGAGAGGTCTGCTGATTGTATCCGAGGTAATAGACCTTGCCAAGAAGCTGAATATGAAGATTGTTGCCGAAGGCATTGAAAGCAAGGAACAAGTGGAATTTCTGACCACACAGGAATGCGACCTTATTCAGGGATATTATTATGCAAAACCAATGCCCGTAGCAGAGTTTTCTCAGAAATATCATACATAATGCTTTAAAATACAAAAAGGACGCTTCAGTGAGAGAGCGTCCTTTTTAATTCAGTATTATCTGTGTTGAACGAAACAGACTTCCCGTTGCAGAAAGCAAAATCGGCGGAGTTATTCACTACGCCGATAGTGGTAATTCATACTTTTTTCAATAATAGTTCAAATCTGTTCTTCTCAAACGTAATCAAGCCCTCATCACGCATTCTGCACAGTTCATTCGACATTGCACTTCTGTCAACGGAAAGATAATCCGCAAGCTGCTGACGATTGAAGGGAATGGAGAAAGCACTGCTGTTCTGTCGTTTTGCCTCTTCAGACAGATATGCAATCAGCTTTTCCCGTGTGGTACGTTTTGTCATAAAGGTCAGCTTTTGCATAAGCTTTCTGTTCTTCTCGGAAATTGCAAAAAACAAATTCTGCACAACCATCGAATGAAATCTGCAAGCTGATGAACAAACAGTAATGATACGTTTTACATCGAAGAAAATAACTGTGCTGTCCTCAACTGCAAGCACATCGTTCATCAGTGTGCCGCTTTCAGGAGCGACATACGCCTCGCCGAACATTTCACCAACGCTCACCATATTTATGATACTGCGGTTTCCCCAGTAATCATCACGCTGAATGTGAAGCTTTCCACTTACAAGCACCAGAATTCTGTCGAGATGTTCACCCTGTCGGAGAACATACCCGCCTTTTTTATATGTGCATAACTTCGCCTGCAAGCAATCAAGCATTGCTCTGATTTCTTCCTCGCCCACTCCCGAAAAAAGCAGAGTTCTTTTTAATATTGGGATATATTTCTCCATAAAAACCTCATTTCCGTTGTAAATACAACCGACTTGTAATGAATATTATAGTATAATATAAACAGAAAGTCAAGTGCTTTTCTATTTTATTTTAAGGAGAAATTACGATGATAAGAAAAATCATAAAGATTGATGAAGAAAAATGTAACGGTTGTGGTCTTTGTGCAAAGGCGTGCCACGAAGGAGCAATTGAAATGATAGACGGAAAGGCAAAGCTTACCCGTGAGGATTATTGTGATGGATTAGGCGATTGTCTGCCAGCGTGTCCCACAAACGCTATCACTTTTGAGGAGCGTGAAGCCCCTGCCTACAATGAATCGGCTGTTCTTGCGGCAAAGCAAAAGAAAGCGACAACATTTCCTTGCGGCTGTCCCGGAACACAGTCAAAAGCTATAAACCGTGAAACAGTTTCCGTTTCTGCACCTGTTTCAAGTCAGCTTTCACAGTGGCCTGTACAGATTAAGCTTGTGCCTGTAAATGCACCTTATTTTGATAATGCAAATCTTCTTGTTGCGGCGGATTGTACCGCCTTTGCCTATGGTAATTTCCACAACGAATTCATCCGTAATCACATTACCCTTATCGGCTGTCCTAAGCTTGACGAGGGGGATTATGCCGAAAAGCTGACGCAGATTATTGCAAACAACAATATCAAAAGCGTTACTGTTGCAAGAATGGAAGTTCCTTGCTGCGGTGGCATTGAAAACGCTGTTAAGCGTGCTTTACAGGCAAGCGGAAAATTTATCCCCTGGAGAGTTGTAACAATTTCCACAGACGGAAGAATTATTGAATGAGTAATTCAGATTATAAATCTGTTTTCAGACATATATAAGCAAGCTTGTTGAAATGCCTGACTTATATAATAAGTTGTGTTCTAACGATATATCAGCAGAAACTTCAGATAAACTCCGTGAGGTGAATAAAA
>JAZQBH010000291.1:0-18804 GCA_045545655.1 Oscillospiraceae bacterium | reverse complement strand
ATTACAGGTGAAACTTCAAATTTATCGGTGAGATAAAAAACAAAATCCAGAGAAGAAAATTAACTCTTCTCTGGATTTATTTTTATATGACTACCCACTTTAAAAAGTCAGGGTGATTTTTTATTCTGATAAGGAATAAGTGCCGTCTGCACTGCGGCTGACAATGCCGTCAAGCTCGAGGTTCACAAGTGCGTCCATAATATCCCGATAATTTGTAGAGGTGCGTATAACCAGCAAATCAGAGTCGGCAGGGCTTTTCAGCAGTTCCTTGTAAACCTTGGTTTCAAGCTCTGAAAGTCCCTCGGGAATGGGCTTGCTGTAATCGGGCTTTTCGGGTTTGACGGGTTCGACTGTTTCAACAGGCTCAGTTTCGGCGGATTTCGCCTTGCGTGTACTGGTACGCTTGGGTTTGTCAGCGGAACTGAGCGTGTCGGCTGTCCACGTTTCGGGCTTCTGAACGGGTGTTTTCCGTGAAAACGGCTCTGCTTTTTCAGCCACGCCAATCCACGAAACAGCCGCAAGTGCGTTCTTGTAGGAAAACAGCGGCGCCGCCCCCTGCTCGTACAGGATTTCTGCACCGTTGTAGCGGCTTTCAGCGATGTTGTGCGGAGGAATGAAGAACACCCTCTTCCGCTGGTTGAATGCGTGCTTTGCAGTAAGCAGAGTGCCGCTCTTTTCAGACGCTTCAAGCACAACAACGCAATCAGAAATTCCCGCAAGAATGCGGTTGCGCATATCGAAATATCCCTTGGGAGTGAGGGTTTCGGGCAACAGCTCGCTGATTACTGCGCCGCCGCTTCGGATTATCCTCTTTTTCAGCTCTGCGCTTTCTGCGGGGTAGTTCACGAGGTTTCCGCAAGCGAGTACGCCAAGCGTTGTGCCCTTTCCCTCGGCTTTAGAGTCAAGCACGGCGCTGTGTGCGGCGGTGTCAAGCCCTGTTGCAAGTCCGCTTACAACGCACGCACCAGCCTTTGCGAACTGCTGGCACAGCTTTCGGGTAGTATCAAGGCTGTATTCCGAGCAAGTGCGTGTGCCTATGGCGGTTATGGTCTGCCTCGGCTTGCCGTCTTGCTTAAGACAGGCGATGTCGCCCTGAACAAACAGCACTATCGGCGGATTTGCGATATATTTCAGCTTTTCGGGATAGTCGGGGTTGTCAATGGTGATTATAGAAATGTCGTTTTCAGCGCACAGCTGCTGAAGTGCCCTCACCTGTCCCAGGCGGACAGACTGAACACGCTCCATTTCCTCTAATCTGAGAAATTCGTATTTTCCCTCACGCATCTGCACACAGGTACGCTTTAAATCATAGCCGCCAGCACGCAAAGCAGTTACCGTACGTGGATTGTGCGGCCCCATTACAAGCAGCAGCCACAGCCATACTTCAACATTGTCGTTCATTTTGTGTCCTCCATAGGGCTTTGAAATATCGGAATAAAACCGCCGTCAGTAAACGGCGGTTTGCAGATTATTTTTTTAATGTTTTCTTTACCAGACCTTGCAGCAAACAAGACAGAACAAGCAAACCAACAGAATAAAGCAAGAGAGAAAAGCTCAGCAATCCGGCACCAAGTCCTGCAAAGCCTATGAAATAGCCTGCTCCGTCGAGAATAAGCACAACCGCAAATCCGATAACACCGAGTATCACCGACGGCAGAACAGTTGCCACACAGAATTTATTTCCGTTGCTATAGCTCCATTCGTCCTTGATGAAAAATCTTTCCACAAATAGCATAGCCGCTGTATGTATTACCAGAGCGATAACGCCTGCTATAAGTCCTCCGCCCGACACCAGCAACGGCTGAACGCAGAACCACACAAACCCTGATATTATCAGAATATTCGCCACCGCAACGGCAACCAGTATAGTCTTTTTCATAACATCACCACGTTTGTCAGAGGTTATTTTAATCGTTTTTTGATAGAGCGCTGTGCTATACACATTCCAATAAAAATGTCAAGGCAATGATGCATATAAGCAAAGCATACTATAATTCCACCTAACCCACCGTAGCCATCAAGAACGTCCAATTCATTAAGAACTAATACCAGCACAAATACAACGCCGCCCGTTGCTATTGACGGCAGAGTTGACGCTTTAAAGAATTTTTCGGGCGTACTCCATTGACGTTCAACGAAGTACTGTTCAAGAAAATACAGACTTACAATATGTGCCGCTGACCCAATCAAGCCCATAAAAATGCCTACTGGGTTCATAATGAAAAATGTAAAGCAGTAATAGCAAAACAGCAAATTGCATATTACGTTCACCACTGCGTTAGTAATAAGTAAAGCTCGTTTTTTCATAACATCAACTCGTTTTCAAGGTTTTTCTGATGAAAAACTGCATTATTCCCGTTACTACAAGCACTGCGGCGGAATATATCAGAAAAGCAAGAGAAAGCACAAACTCGCCCAGACCAGCGAAATATCCTGTAAAATAGTCCATACTGTCAAGAACGCACACTATCACAAACGCACCCACGCTAAGCACTACAGACGGTGCGGCGGTTATACACCAGAACTTCACTCTGCCCGACCACTGCCTTTTCAGAAACTGCCTTTCAACGAAAAACAGTCCTGCCGCCTGTGCCAGCACGAAAAGTATGCCTAAAACCACTCCGCCTGTATACACTATCAGCACCAGTGCAAGCGACGCATACCCAAGTCCTGCCGTAACGAGAATATTCCCCAAGGCGGCAAGAATAAGCCATAACCATTTTTTCATATCATCACCGAACTGTAATTACTACGATTTAATCTTTATTATTTTTTTCATCAAGATTTGCATTACACCAATTATGACAAAAATACTAAACGAATACTCAGCACAAAAATAACCAGCCGCAAGCGCTGCCAGAGAATATCCCATTACGTCTTTAAAAGAACTTGTAAAAAAACTTGCAAAAATACCAACAAATGCACCTATACACACTATACCACTCAGAATAACACCCGACAAGGTCACTATAAGCCAGTATTTCACCACACCACACCATTGCAGTTTCAGAAATGGTATTTCAATCAATAGCAAAGCGATTATATGTACCAAAAAAGCAATGATACACGGTATCATCCAATCATTGCCCCAAATTGAATTTTTAAAATTTGGATAAATGACGAAATAGTTAATCCCACAAACTGCCAGAAAATTCAATAAAGCGACTGGAATAAGTAATATCCATTTCTTTTTCATATTTCTTACCACCTGATTGCTGATTTTCTTACACCTTAAACACTGCGCTTGTAAACGCAGGAAGGGTAAGGCCGGCAAGCTCCATTTCCTCGCCTGTGAGCAAATTCTTGTATTTACCGCACATATTGATGTTGAACGTGAACGGTGCGCCGTCTGCGTTGATAACGGTGATAAGCGTTTCGCCGTTTGCAGAGCGTGAGAACACATACTGTCTGTTTGTAAGCTGAATCTGCTTGTAGTCGCCCTCGCTTGCGGCAGAACAGGTGTTCACGATATCAGCAAGCGCACGGATATGTGCAGTAAGGTCACGGTGACCCTCGTTCTTCATCTTGTCAAGGTTGAACTCGGGGCGCAGTGCGTCATCTCCGCCGCCGCGCTTGTCGCCCTCGACAGCGTATTCACTGCCGTAGTAAACCGACGGAATACCCGGCATCATAAACATCAGCGTGTAGATAAGCGGAATGTGTTCCTTCACCTTCAGAATGGAAGCCACACGGGTTACGTCGTGGTTGTCAACAAAGGTATACAGGTGCTTTCCACGGTAAATGCACCAGTTTTCACTGCCGAACTGACGGTTGATAGAGTGGGCAATCTCAAACATATTCATATCGTTGAAGCTGGAGAACAGGCCCTTATAGCACTCGTAGTTTGTTACAGAATCAAGCATTTCGGGGTTGCACCACTGGTTGTAGTCGCCGTGAAGGGTTTCGCCCAGCAGGAAGAAATCCTCCGACAGCCACTTACAGTGACCGTGCAGTTCCTTGAGGAAGTTCTGATCAAGGCAGTATGCCACGTCAAGGCGAAGTCCGTCAATGCCGAACTCCTCACGCCAGCCAGTTATGCAGTCCTTGAGATACTGCTTTACCTCGGGGTTGTAGAGGTTAAGCTTTACCAGCTCATAGTGGCCCTCCCAGCCCTCGTAATAAAAGCCGTCGTTATAGTTGGAGTTGCCCTCACGCACGTGGAACCAGTCCTTTTTGGAACTGCCGAACTTATGCTGACGAACGTCCACAAACTCAGTGAAATCACGGCCGACGTGGTTGAACACACCGTCAAGGATAACCTTTATTCCGTTTTCGTGCAGTGCGTCGCACACCTTCTTGAAATCCTCGTTAGTGCCGAGGCGGCGGTCGATAGTCCTGTAGTCGATGGTGTCGTAACCGTGTGCCACGCTCTCGAACACAGGGCCGAAGTATATAGCATTACAGCCAAGCTCCTTGATATGCGGAATATCGTCAATAAGCTTTAAAATCTTGTGTGTAGGCTCGCTTGTTCTGTCGTTCTGACGAGGACAGCCGAAGTAACCGATAGGATAGATGTGATAGAACACCGCATTTTCAAACCATTTCATATAAACGCACCCCTTAATAACTGATTTCACGCCCTGCGTTCAGCCTGATATTCCCCATAACAAACGGCTGAGCTTCTTTAATACAACAAAGCGTGTTTTAATCATTATAGCACAACACCACTTCTTTGTCAAGAGTATATACAGCATACGTGCTATGTGTTATGCCGCATTATACTGCAGAAAAATCCCCTTGATTAATGTGGGTAGTTTTAAAGAAGTATAGCCCGCGAAGAATATCTTCGTGGGCTATACTGATATCTAACAGATAAGTTGGATTTAGCAAATAGGTTTGCGAATTGAATCATCCCATTTTGTTTCGCCCATAAGCATATCAATTACATGGTGTCTATCCCAAACAGCTACAACTTCTAAATCTTTGCATTCCTCAAATGAGCAATGCTTAATTTCACCTCTGTAATACAAGCGTCCTTTACCGCTTATAGCGTCTACAACAACTTTTGGTGGTGGCCATGCATCATCTTTGCTGCTGAAAGGCCTGTTTCCTACGACCTTCCAGACACCATCTGTCAATAAGTCTTTGTATACACCAATATATCTAAAATAAGATTCTCCCAGAGGGACTTCTGCATAATCATCATAAACGCCATTATAAAAAGCTAAAGTATATTCCTCGAACAGACGGGCGTATGCCTTTTTTCCGTTTGTCAATTCAATTTCATATATATCGCCCAATTTTAATCTTTTTCCTCTTGGCATAGCAATTTCCTCCACTAAATCCTGATTTACCGTCGAGTTAATTATAACAAAACATTTTTATAAAGTCAATGCCACAAGCAACGCAAAGACTTACGACAGCAGAAGCTATCATAAGTCTTTGCGCTCTCCGAGGGCAATCGGCAATGCTGCCTCAAAAAAACGAACACCACCGTATCTCGTTTGATACGGTGGTGTTGTCATATCCGCTGTAATTAGTCTTAGCCTTGTTTTTCAAAACTTCTATATGACTATCTGACTTAACACCAAGGGGATTGAATATTATTCAATTACTTCTGCAAGCTCAGCTTCAAGAGCCCTCAGAGCGGTAAGATACTCCTTGAGAGTATTTCTCGCTGTTGTGAGAAGATTGATGTTGATTGAGCCACGGTCAAGCTGGTCGATAAAGTATGCCCAGTCACGCTCCATATCAATGCGTGCATAGTCAGCTGCGTCATACAGAGCCTTGAGCGTTGCATTTGAATTGATCTGCTCGCTGTAGAACTCGGTGTATGTGCTGAGCGCAGTTTCGCACTGAGCATATACTATAGCAACCTCTGTGTATTGCATCTTTGCAATGCTGTTTACATCAACATCAGGTGAAAGAGCCTGGAATGACTCATAAGCAGCATAAATCTGGTCTTCCAGTGCCAGCAGGCGGTAGAACAGATCCCAGTACTGCTGAGTGTAAGCCGCAAGCTTATCCTCTGTCATCTCGGTTTCAGCGTTGATAGCGCTCTTCAGTGTATTGTATCCTTCAGCGATAGCAACAGCCTCTGCAAGAAGATCTGCCTTATCAGACGGAATCTGTGCGTAGTCCTCAACAAGGCTGAGGTAGTCATCATCAATGTATTCCTTCAGTTCTTCAACAGTAAGTGCCTCGTCAACACCGGGTGTGTCAGGCTCTACAGGAATGTCAAAGGGATTTGTGAACTCAGGAACTTCACCTGCAAACAGCAGGTCAGCGTACTTTTCAAGGAACGGAACAAACTTAGCGTCATAAACCTTGCCGAAGTCGTCCATATAAGCCTTGAGAGCATCGATTGTCTGCTGGTCAGGCTCGCTGCTTTCCATAGCGCTTGTGATGTCAATAACATCTGTGGGAATAGCGGGGTCGCCGTTATCCTGAACAGACATATTCATCTTTACTGCCACACGGCCGTAGTCAGCAACGTCAACAGCAATTGCACTTGAAGCAGTGCCGCCGTCTACGCTCTGGGATACTTCGATTGTAAGTCCGTTGATAGCCGCAAGGCCTTCTTCGCCAAGCTGTTCTTCAAAGCTTTCGGGCATCTCAAAGGAGATTTTGTATGTACCAACAGTTGTATCCTGTCCGCAGAACTGCTTAACGCCTGCGTCGGAGTAGCTTACGTTGAAGCGCATTTCCTCGCCCTCAGCCTTCATAGCAAACTTCATATCGCCGGAAGTTTCGCTCTTCTTTGTGCAGTTGAGGGTCATAGCCATATCATCAACGTCTTCTTCAGCGTCAATGGACATCTCGAACAATACACGGCTGTCGTTTGCGGAATAGCCGATAATAACCTCGTCGCTTGTATCATCAATAGCAGTGTAGGTCTTTGCAAGAGGATTGCCGTTCTTGTCGATAATAGTTGTGATAATCAGCTTGTCGTCGTCTGTTGCCTCAAAGTCAACAACGTCTTCTATAGCGGTCTTGTAGTCCTCGGCGGTGTATTCCATACCGATTTCGTTGAGGTAGTTTACGATAGTGTCGCAAAGATATTCGTCCTCTGCGATAACGTTGAACATACTCTCAAACAGGTCGGAAAGCTTGTCGCCTGCAAATTCAGCAGTGATAGCCTTGCCCTCGATTTTTTCGCCTGCAAGTTCAACAGAACCGTTTTCCATTTCAATGGAGGATTCCTTGTACTTCACAAGGTATGTTTCAACCACTGCGGAAACAATGCGGTCGAGTTCCTTCTTGTCAAGCTTGAGTGTAACTGTTTCCTCAGGCATTTCAACAGTGCTTTCGCCCTTGGGCATCTTTATGTAGAATGCCTTGCCCGATACAAACGGCAATGCAAGATACATTTCGTTCTGGTCGGTCATTACAACACGGCAGTCAACCTCAAGGGTGTCAGCCTTTGCCGCAATTGTTGTATCAAATGCAGTTTCGCCTGCGGTGATGTCATAAGAAAGCGACATTCCGTTGATAAGCGATACGATATCGTCAACGGGAACGTCCTCGCCGCCGATAAGCGACTTGAGTCCGTCACGCACCTCAACCTCAAAGCCCATATCCATCTTTAAGCCGTTTGCGCCGTAGGTTTCGGTGTACATCTTGTTGAGGTAGCCGATATATGTGCTGAAGTCCATTCCGCTGTATGCAGTTGCGGAGTCCATCATACCCATTGTAGCACTGCTTGCAGTAGAGCCGTTGTAGAGCTTTACAGTAGTAGCACTGTCAGCCGAGCCGATAGCGGAAGACATAGGAATTGCTTCCATTGCCATATCGCTGTTGAGGGTAGCTATTGCCGAGTATGCACCCGAAAGTGTTTCAACGCTCTTTACGATAGCGTCTGTGTCGATAGCCGCCGCTGTCTGCTGGATAGACTGGCTTTCAACCATAACCGCATACTTTTCCTTGCCCAGAATTGTAGACAGGAAAGCTGCCTTGTTAGTGAAGAACAGCACGCCGGCCGCAACAGCCGCCGCACCCACAACAGAGCCGATAACGATTGCGATTTTTCCGCCTACCTTCATCTTTTTCTTCTGTACAGGCTGCATCTTGCTGTAATCAACAGCGGTTGCAACACCTGCATTGGGCAGGGTATTTACGTTATTTACGTTAGTTGCATTAGCAACGTTGTTAACGGGCATTGCGTTGGAGATAACTCCGCTGTTGGGCAGAGTATTCACGTTAGTCACGTTATTTACAGGCTGTGCAGTCTGAACAGGCTGTGCAACAGGCTGAACAGGTGCTACAGGAGTAACAGGCTGAGCTGTCGGAATTGTCTGTACGCCCATAGTGGAGGAAACAGACGGAGTAGCCTCAACAGGAGAAGCCGTCATAGTAGAATATACGCTGGGTGTAGGCTCGATATCCTCAGAAACAGAACCCATTTCGGGGATTGCGCCCATCTCAGGGATAAAACCTTCCTCTTCAACAACTGGCGCTACAGGAGCGGGTGTTACAACAGGTGTAACAGGTGCAACGGGTGTAGCAGAAGCGGGTGCTGAGGGTGCAATAGTCGCAACAGGAATAACAGGTGTAGCCTGTGCCTGTGCTTCTGCTTCCTTAGCGGCAAGCTCTTCCTCAACGGACACGCTCATCATCATTCCGCTTGAAGCTGCTGCAGGCATAACAGGAGTAGTAGGCTTGAGCATACTTACGCCCGTGGTAGCCTGGCCTCCGCATACTGTGCAGAACTTTGCGCCGACAGGCAGTTCAAGTCCGCACTGCTCGCAGATGCTCTTTGCGGTATTTACATTTGCCTGTGCTGCCTGCTCGCCTGGTTCAGCGTAAGCAGTGCCGCAGTTAGGGCAGAATTTTGCGCTCTCGGGCAATTCATTGCCACAGCCAAGACATTTTCTCATATCAGTAAATCCTTTCGATAGAGTCTATATAAATGCAGTATTTATCTGTAAAGGTATGCAAATAGACTTATATTTATTATAATAAATAAATGTGTGTTTGTCAATGTTGCGGATAACGAAGAAAACGATTTCAAAAACATCGTTTTTGTACAGAACACACAAAAAATGTGAAATAAATCAGCTGTTCTGACCGTAAACGATTGCAGTTTAATCTACAAATAACACTGACAACGATTAAGTCAGAAATCCGCTGAAACATCACGACGGACTGAAAGGGGCCGTTTCAACAACAGCCCCTCCATTATATATTATGCTTTTCAGCTTGTTTTTGCTATCCTATATCAGATCAGCCGTTGCCCTCTGAAATTACGAACACGTCTACAATGTGGCTTCCCCACTTGCAGGAGTCAGCGTAGTTTGCCGTGAACAGGTCGATCATAGAGTAGCCCTCCATCATACCGGAGCCTGTGTCAGCCGCAACAGCGTAGCCGTAAACGTGCTTTCTGTCTCTTGATACGATGTAAAGCTCACTGCCATAGGGGATTACGTTGGGGTTTACCGCAACTGTTCCCACAACCGCACGTCTGCCGCTTGCCGCCTTTGCGCCGGGCTTTGCGGAATATGCGGTGGACTTGCCTGTGATAACACGTGTGTAGCTTTCAGGAATACCGTTCACCAGCTTGAGGGCTGTGGGGTCTTCCATCTTTGCGTAAGGAACGGCGCACGCTGTTCCACGCTCGATAACCTGTGCTACAGGCTGTTCAACAACTTCCTCAGACACGGTTTCAGTCTTTTCAAGAGAGCCGTCTGCGTAGATGTCGTTGTATACTGCACGGCTTACGCCGTTCTTTCCCTCGGTGAGGATTTTTTCAGTGCCGATTGCAAGGTTTGAATTGTCTACGTATTCGGTTTCAAACTCAACCACGCTGTCAACGACACGTTCAACGTGCTGAACTCTTGTCACCCTGATTTCCATACCTGCGGATACGGGCATATTAAGCGAGAAGTTCACACGGTCGTGTTCGCCAAGTGCTACGTCTGCCATTTCAAGCAGGTCTCTTACAGTGCCTTCGGTAACGAACACAGATGTGTTGCTTCCGTCAACGGAAATGTTTACCTCAAACGCACGTGTGATGGTGATGTAACGGGAGTTGTTTTCGTCAACCTCCTCGGTTACCTTGTCAAACTCGCCGATGTTGTACTGCTCTGCCGCAAGGATTGCATACATATCGGTTTCGTTTGTGCGTATCTCACGGGTTACGTTGTTGTCGGTGACATAAACGCTGTCCTTGAGATACAGAAAGCCTGTAAGCAGTGCAATGGTAAGCACGAATGCAACCAGCACAACAAGCTTTGCTACATTACTCTTCAAAGTTAATTTCATAAATTCTCCGTTTCTTCGTTCAACGCCTGTCAAGGCAGTGCGGCAGGCTATATGATAATCCGCCGCCCTCAGGAAATGTGCTCTATCTTTTTATCTGTCCTGCACTTTATCTTCCCCGTTTTTTCAGAACAAATCCAGACCTTTCAGCCTTGTCAGAAACCGACAGCATTATGCTTTGCAAAAAGCAGATGGCGCTTTGACGAAAGCCTGTATTATGCGGTTTGTTCTTCAACGGGTTTTATTATATCTTTTTTGCTCGTAAATGTCAAACGAAACCAGGCTGTTGAATTTGTGCATTTTGCCAATGAATTTTTGTAACTTTTTTGTAACCTTTTTGTAACCTTTTCGAAAATTACCATTTTCTGCTATTATGTGTAAGAAAAAGGAATTTCTTTTGTGGGATAGTGCTAAAAGTGGAAAGTTGATTTTTGTATACAAATTCAACAAAGTTTTTAACATTATCCCCTGCCCGATTGTTGAATATACCGTTAAAAATGTGTGTAAAATCTGAGAGTTACACAGACAAAAATAACCGCCAGTGCGTATTGCAAGGCGGTTTTCGGGTGTTTTAGGTGTGGTTTTTCAAAGAAAAATGATGCAGCGTAATCCGTTACATCAGACAATGTCAGAAATGAAAAACAGGCTGGCAAAGTGCCAGCCTGAAACAATGATTAAAGAACTACATAGTCCTTAATACTGTCAAGGAAATCTGCTGCCTCGTCTGCGTCTGCGTGAACAGAAAGCTGAAGCGCCTTGGTAAGGTCAAGGCTGAATACGCCCATAATAGACTTTGCGTCTACCACGTATCTGCCCGAAACAAGGTCTACCTCAAACTTGCACGCATTTGCAAGAGCAACAAACTGCTGCACCTTTTCAATAGTACCGATGTTGATTTTGCACTGTGTCATATTGTCTCTCTCCTTTTCGTTGGAAATCTCTAAAAATCTCTTACACGTCCTCACGGCAGAATTTCTATGACAGACATCATCTGCTGTGTCAGAAAACCTTGTAATACACCAAGTATTACTGCGGCTTTCTTCCTTGCATCTGACGCCTGTCATATACGAAATTCTGCTCGTGTTCCGATTTTCAGAGGTTTCCTTTTTGGGCGGTCTGCCCATTTTTCTGGTTGATAACAGGGTAAATATCTATATCCCTGTAAATAATATAACAATATTTTTTAAAATAGTCAATAGGTTATTGCAAAATTCGGAATTTTAAAGTATAATATAAGAATAGGGTATTCTGTCTTTGTTTAAATTGACTATATTTTAACAATCATTTTCCGACATGGAATACCATCAAGTCCCTACGATAACCGAGGTGATTGAATGACCTTTAAAATAGTAACCCTCGGGTGCAAGCTGAATTACTGCGACAGCGCAGGAATAGAGGCGGCGCTCACGGCGGAGGGATATTATTCCGCCGACGAAGGAGAAACCCCCGATATTCTCGTGGTTAACTCCTGTGCGGTTACGTCTATGGCGGTGACGAAATCCCGTCACGCACTGTCACGGGCAAAGCGTGACAATCCGCAGTGCATAACAGTGCTGTGCGGCTGTTTTCCGCAAAGCTACCCCGAAGAGGCGGCGCTGAAATCGGGTGCTGATATTATAATAGGAAACGCCAACAAGAGCAGTTTGTGTGACATTCTGCGTGAATACCTCGCAAGACCCGTCAGAACGGTGAAGGTCACCCCGATGTCACGGGAGTTTGACGAGCGTGCCGCCGCCCCCGACGAGGACAGAACCCGTGCTTTCATCAAGGCGCAGGACGGCTGTGACCGCTACTGCACCTATTGTATAATACCGAAGGCAAGGGGCAGGGTCCGTTCACTGCCGATAGCGTCGCTTGAAAAGCAGTGTGCTGACTGCGTTGCGAACGGTCACAAGGAAATCGTGCTTACGGGAATAAACCTCGGGTGCTATGGCAAGGATTTAGGGCTGTCGCTTGGCGATGCAGTAACCGCCGCCGCACGGTCGGGAGTGGAGCGACTTCGGTTGAGTTCACTCGAACCCGAACTCGTAACGGACGAGCTTATCGAAACGCTTAAAGCAACTCCGTCGCTGTGTCCGCATTTTCACTTGTCCTTACAATCGGGCAGTACAGCAGTGCTGAAGCGAATGGCGAGAATGTACACTGCCGAGCAGTATCGTGAGGTTGTGGACAAGCTTCGCACGGCATTCCCTGAAGGCTCGTTTACTACCGATATAATAGTGGGCTTCCCTGAGGAAACTGACGAGGAGTTTGCCGAAACGGTTGCCTTTGCACGGGAAATCGGGTTTGCGAAAATCCACGTGTTCCCGTATTCCGCAAGAGAGGGTACGGTTGCCGCAGAGATGAAACAGCTGCCGCCGTCGGTGCGGTCTGCGAGAGTGGATATGCTCACGGCTGTTGCAAAAGAACTGGAGCTTGAATTCTTCCGCACGCAAGTGGGCAAAATCCGCACAGTACTGATAGAAAAGCGGCAGTCGGAGGATTACTCGCACGGATTTACGGAAAACTACGTGCCTGTGCGAATTCCGTCGGAAAATCTGCCCCGTCATTCACTGGTAAAGGTGATAATAGCGGGATTTAAAGAGGGCTACTGCATAGGCAGACTTTTAAAATAACCGTGGGTTGCCCATATCGGGACGAAAGCCCCGCACAAAATAGCTTATTATATATTTAAATATAAGGAGAAAAGAAAAAATGGTTTACCGCATTTTTGTTGAAAAGAGAGAGCTTTTCAGAGTAGAGGCTCAGGCGGCGCTTGCCGACCTGCGTTCATCGCTTGGTCTTGCGAACGTTTCTGATGTCCGCATTATCAACCGCTACGATGTGGAGGGTATGTCGAAGGAGGACTTTGAAAAGTCCGTGCCTAACGTATTTTCCGAGTCGCCTGTTGACGTTACCTACACTGCGCTCCCCGAATTTTCCGACAGCGACCGTGTGTTCGCTGTGGAGAGCCTTCCCGGTCAGTTTGACCAGCGTGCAGACAGTGCCGCACAGTGCATTCAGATGCTGTTCCAGTGCGAGCGTCCCCTTGTGCGTTACGCAAAGGTGTATGTAATTTCGGGCAAGGACGGCGCAATCTCCGATGACGATTTCGACCGTATCAAGCACTATTTCATCAACGCTGTTGAGTCGAGAGAGTGCGGAATGGAGGAAAAGTCCACCCTCAAGGTGAACTACGATATCCCCACCTCTGTTGAAACGCTTGACGGCTTTATCGACAAGACTGACGACGAGCTTGCACAGTTCATCGCACAGTACGGTCTTGCAATGGATCTGGACGACATCAAGTTCTGCCGCTCATATTTCCAGCAGGAAAAACGCAACCCCACCATCACCGAAATCCGTATGATAGACACCTACTGGAGCGACCACTGCCGTCACACCACCTTCGGCACTATCATCGACAACGCTGACATTCAGCCTTCCTATATAAAGGATACATATAATAAATATCAGCTTCACCGTGTAGACCTCGGCAGAAGTGAAAAGCCGCTCTGCCTTATGGAAATCGCAACTCTTGCGGCACGCAAGCTGAAAAAAGAAGGTCTGCTTGCCGACCTTGACGAAAGCGAAGAAATCAACGCTTGCTCCGTTAAGATTACCGTTGATGTAGACGGCAAGGACGAGGAATGGGTGCTGATGTTCAAGAACGAAACCCACAACCACCCCACCGAAATCGAACCATTCGGCGGTGCGGCAACCTGTCTTGGCGGCGCTATCCGTGACCCGCTTTCGGGACGTTCCTATGTATATCAGGCAATGCGTGTAACAGGTGCAAGCGACCCGCTTCTCCCGTTTGACAAGACACTTGAGGGTAAACTCCCCCCCAAGAAGATTACAACCACTGCGGCGGCTGGTTATTCCTCTTACGGTAACCAGATTGGTCTTGCAACAGGTCACGTTTCCGAGCTTTACCACAGCGGCTATATGGCAAAGCGTATGGAAATCGGTGCGGTTGTAGGTGCGGCTCCTGCGGCTAATATCCGCCGTGAGCGTCCTGCGGCAGGCGATGTTATCATTCTCCTCGGCGGACGTACCGGCCGTGACGGCTGCGGCGGTGCAACAGGCTCGTCAAAGGCGCACTCCGTGCAGTCGCGCGATTCGTGCGGCGCAGAGGTACAGAAGGGTAACGCACCCGAAGAGAGAAAGCTTCAGCGTCTGTTCAGAAATCCCGAGGCTACAACCCTCATCAAGCGTTGTAACGACTTCGGCGCAGGCGGCGTTTCCGTTGCTATCGGCGAGCTTGCAGACGGTCTTGATATCGACCTCAACGCAGTACCCAAGAAGTATGACGGTCTTGACGGAACAGAGCTTGCAATCTCCGAATCTCAGGAGCGTATGGCGGTAGTAGTAGCCGCTGAGGACGCTGAAAAGTTCCGTGCACTCGCTTCCGAAGAAAACCTTGAAAGCACAATCGTTGCTACCGTTAAGGCTGACCCCAGACTTACAATGACCTGGAACGGCGTTAACATCGTTGACATCTCCCGTGAGTTCCTCAACTCCAACGGTGCAGAAAAGCATACAACAGTTTCCGTTCCCGACGTGAACGTTTCCTACTCCACAGGCAAGCGCAACACAGCCGCTGACTGGGAGAGCCTTGTAACCGACCTCAACGTTGCTTCACAGCGTGGACTTGTTCAGCGTTTCGACTCCACAATCGGCGCTGGCACAGTGCTTATGCCGTTCGCTGGTCGCTATCAGCAGACCCCCGTTCAGGCAATGGCGGCGAAAATCCCCGTTCTTCACGGCAACACCACAACAGCCTCCGTTATGTCGTGGGGCTTTAACCCCGCAGTTTCTCAGCAGTCGCCCTACCACGGTGCAATGTGTGCAGTTGTAGAGAGCGTTGCAAAGGTTGTTGCGGCTGGCGGCGCGTATGACAAGTGCCGTCTTACATTCCAGGAATATTTCGAGAGAACAAAGAACGACCCCGCTCGCTGGGGCAAGCCCTTCTCCGCTCTGCTGGGCGCTTACGAGGCACAGCTCGGACTGGGTCTTCCTGCAATCGGCGGTAAGGACTCTATGAGCGGCACATTCGAGGATATCGACGTTCCTCCTACTCTCGTTTCTTTCGCAATCTGCACAGCAAAGGCTGATAAGATTATCTCCGCAGAGTTCAAGGCACCTTACTCAAAGCTCGGCTTTATCGCTCCGAAGTATGACGGCAACGGTCTGCCCGACTTCACTGACGTTAAGCGTGTGTTCAAGGTTGTTGAGGGACTTATCCAGAGCGGCAAGGCACTCTCTGTATGGAGTATCGCAAACGGCGGTGCGGCAGAGGGTATCTTCAAGATGACTCTTGGTAACCACGTGGGCGCAAAGATTGAAAATATGTCCGACGACGAACTGTTCAACCCCGTTTACGGCGGCTTTATCCTTGAGCTTGACGGCGCAGAAGGCATTGACGAGAGCGTTCGCCTTATCGGTGAAACCCTCCCCGAATACGAAATTCAGTGCGGCGATGTTAAACTCGACATCGCAAGCCTTGAAAAGAAGTGGAACGCTGTGCTTGAGCCTGTGTTCAAGCAGACAACCGCTTATGTTCCCGCACCCGAGAAGATTACCTGCAACGAGCCGTGCGAGCTTATGACTACTCACATTTCCCCCAAGCTTGCCGCTCCCAAGGTGCTTATCCCCGTATTCCCCGGCACAAACTGCGAATACGATACCGCACGTGCATTCGAGAAGTACGGCGCACAGGCTGACATCTTCGTTATCCGCAACCTCACTGCCGCTGATATTGAGCAGAGCGTGGCTGAGTTTGCAAAGCGTATCGACAAGAGCCAGATTATCGCTATACCAGGCGGATTTTCGGGCGGTGACGAACCCGAGGGTTCTGCAAAGTTCATCAACGCATTCTTCCGCAACCCGAAGGTTACAGAGGGCGTTGAGAATATGCTCCACCAGCGTGACGGTCTGATGATTGGTATCTGTAACGGCTTCCAGGCACTCATCAAACTCGGTCTTGTGCCGTACGGACACATCGTTCCGATGACTGAAAACTCGCCTACACTGACATACAACGAAATCGGACGTCACCAGTCACAGCTTGTTTACACAAGAATCTGTACTGCAAAGTCACCGTGGCTTGCTAACTGCAAGGTTGGCGATATCCACGCTATTCCGATTTCTCACGGCGAGGGTCGCTTTGTTGCTCACGGCGATGAGCTTAGAAAACTCATCGACAACGGACAGGTTGCAATGCAGTATGTTGACCTCAAGGGCGAGCCTACTATGGACAGCGCATTCAACCCCAACGGTTCTATGTGCGCTATTGAGGGCATCATCTCCCCCGATGGACGTGTACTTGGTAAGATGGGTCACACCGAGCGTCTTACCGACTTCACCGTAACCAACGTTGACGGCAACAAGCAACAGCTTCTGTTCAAGAGCGGCGTTGAGTACTTTAAATAATTGTATAACCAACAAGGGGCTGTTTTCGGACAGCCCCTTAATCTATTTTCAGCTTTTTTCAAAAAAGTACTTGATTTTTTGCCGCCGATATGTTATAATATATGTCGGTATCGAGATGTGGCTCAGTTTGGTAGAGCGCTGCGTTCGGGACGCAGAGGTCGTGGGTTCGAATCCCGTCATCTCGACCAAATGCGCCCCTGCTAATCGCAGGGGCTAATTTAATAAAGAAAAGTGAATAATGAATAGTGAATAGTGTAATGATGGCGCATTTGTATTATTCACTATTCATTATTCTTTTTTCATTATTCAATAAAAAAGGCTATTTTTCTATGAACGAAAACCCATTACTTGAAAAATCACTTTTTTTGCATCTCGTATCGTAAAACTATATAAATATCTTCAAATTGCTTGGTCATTTTCTGCGTTTTGGGCATTCGCCAAAATCCGCTATGCAATCAGTACAACCGTGAAACAACAACCAAGAGGTGACATTATGACAAGACAGGAATTTTTGGAATATGCAGCTAAACAAAGCTACTACAACAATAAAGAACTTACCCAATATAATATTGACAATCTTCAAGAAAAATTAGGAAGTAACTCGGATTTTATTTTTAATTTCCTGTGTCGTGACGGCTTTAACGGAGAATTATCTATTGTACGACTTGAGGACAACGGCTTCGATTGGCTTCATTTTATCTTCACTGCCAGAAGTAAAGAAACTTTCTATTGGGAAGATATTAAACAGTTTGTTGCCGCAGTCGTTTCAATATCAATTTATAATTGTCAGGCGGAAGAATTTTACCTCTCACAAGACGGGCGCTTTTGGGACGAAAATCACAAACTAAGGTTTGAAACAGAAGAAGAATTGTTTGATTATCTTGTGACCGTTAAATATGAGCATCATCCTTCGATATCTGAAAAAACATACGAAATGCTTCGGCATTTTGGTTGGCATAAGGGTAGATGCATTGATACCACTGAGTTTGAAAAAGAATTGAAAAACCAAGGAATTATTCTCTCACAGATTCAACTTGACACAATAAGAGAATTCAGCGGACTGGAGTTTTCGTTTTCCAGATGTCACGACAATTTTAAATTCTATTCTCAAAATCAAATGATTGAAATGCTCAATAACAATAGCTTAGAATTTACTAGTGAGGTTTATGATTGTACTCAAACCAGACTTTTGGGAAGAAATATTTTGGAATTTGGTGCAAATGATATGCAGATTTTATCAATTTCTGAAAGAGGAGAAATTTTCTTAGATGAAATCTCTCCCTTTTTTCGAAATGCATTAGAATATATACATCAAAACTGCCGAAATCTTGATAAAGATGTAGAATGGTTATAGCACTATAACAAAAACCTGCTTTTTAAAGCAGGTTTTTTTCTATAACTATTTGTCGTCAAGACAATCGAAGAACGCCTTCACAAGTCCTATGGCATAGCTGATTTCCTTGTCAGAGCGACCCTTTATCATCTCCGACCATTCTTTACAGCTTTGTTCACCTACATCTGCGGATATTCCTCTGATAAGGTAATCTGAGGTTACGTGGAAATAGTCAGCCAGCTTTATCATAATATCCATACTGGGATTTCTTTTGTCAGCCTCAATAAGCGCAATATAGCTTTCGCTGATGTAAAGTTCATCGGCAAGCTGTATTTGCGTCAGCCCTTTGTCACGGCGGAGCTTCTTCACCCTCTGCCCGAATGTCTTTTCTGCTTCTGCCATTTCCTCACCTCTCTTCTATCTAAATTATAACATAGAGAGGTCGCCTTAATTCTTTCTATTTGTAATTTTACCTTGACAAATAGTAATGTTTGTGATATAATGCTTTTAAATTAGATTATTTCACTATCTAGCCCTTAATTTGGATAACTGGGGTTATCTATATTCATATTTACAAATACAAATTTAGGTAAGGAATAAAATATGACATTTACTGTAAAGTTATGCAAACAAGAAGATGACACAAACCAAAAAGAACCTGATAGAATAAGTAATTTTGATGCTAAAATATTATCTGAATCAATAGAAGCCATTAAATATTGTTGTAGGCGTTATATTGATAAAAATAACCTTATAGGTGTATTGAAACTAGATAATCCGAGTTACGAATCATCTATATGTAATATAGATAAGAAAAATATCCCCAAGAAATACCGTTTAGAACGTGGCTGTCCAGTTCC
>JAZQBH010000290.1:0-6242 GCA_045545655.1 Oscillospiraceae bacterium | reverse complement strand
ACCCTATGGCGGCTGTGAGAACTGCTATGGGGTTGAAGAATTAAAAGAATTGAAAGTGAGGAAAAACCTATGAACAACATTGAATTGGCAAAATCTTATGTACCGCTGCTTGACGAGTGCTACAAAACAGCGGCACTTACTTCCGACCTTGACGGAGCGCCAGAGCTTGCAAGAGCAGGCGCAAACGCTAATGAGCTTGTAATCCCTATTATGACTATGGACGGACTTGCGAATTATTCACGTTCGGGCGGTTACACAAACGGCGATGTGACTATCACGAGCGAAACTGTTCCTGTTGATTATGACAGAGGACGTAAGTTCTCGGTTGACTCTGCCGATAACGCAGAAACCGCAGGAATTGCGTTCGGAAAGCTTGCAGGAGAATTTATCAGAACAAAGGTAGTTCCTGAAATTGACGCCTATCGCTTTGCCGCTTACGCTAGTGCTGAAGGTGTAGAAACAGCTTCGGGTACGCTTACCACAGGTGCACAGGTGATAAATGCCCTGTCTGCCGCCGCTGCCGCTATGGACGATGCGGAGGTTCCGACCGAAAACCGCATACTGTATATCACTCCTACGCATTACAGATTGGTGATGGATATGGACACCACAAAGAGCAAGGCGGTGCTGGACAGCTTTACAAAGATTGTAAAAGTACCGCAGAGCCGCTTTAATACAGTTGTCAAGCTGAATGACGGTGTAAGCGATGGTGAAACAAATGGCGGTTATACTCCAAACGGCGAAAATATCAACTTTATGATTGTTGAAAAGTCAGCAATTATTCAGTTTACAAAGGCCGCAACACCGAAGATTGTTGAGCCTTCCGCAAATCAGAACGCCGATGCGTATATTTACGGTTACAGAATACTGGCGGTTAATCAGGTTTACAAGAACAAGGCCGCAGGCGTATATGTGCATAAGGCAGGCTGATAAAACTACACAAGGGGCGTATTACACGCCCCTTGTGTGTATTTCGGGGTGATTGAAATGGATTATACAGTATATACAAACGAATATCTTAAAGGCCGCAAACCTGTTATACAGTTTGAAGAAAGCGGATTTTATTTCGATATGGCAGAAAGTTTCGTAAGGGAGTATACACGGCAGATAGATTACAATATACCTGAAATGCGTATGTGTATATGCGAAGTTGCAGAGCTTGTACACCAAAGCGAGAGTGCGGATAGTGCAGGCATTGCCGCTGAATCAACAGGCGATGTATCAATAACCTATGCAGACACCGAAAAGCAGATAAACTCTTGTAGAGAAAAAATACGCAGTGCTGTATACAGACGGTTGGCACATACGGGTCTTTTGTATCGGGGGTTAGCCAGATGATACTTGACGATTGTGCAACGGTATACCTTTATGACAAGGATAATAACACATACACTGCTCACCTTGTGCCCTGCCATTGGGTAGACGCACAGGCTGATACCGTAAAGACAACAGGACAGGTGAACAGCGGTAGTGTAATAGTGTATATACCGATATCTTCTGCACAGTTTGCCCCAAAGTCCCCGACACTTGATATGCTTGTAAGAGGTTCGGCGAATAATATATTCCCCGAAAGCTGTGATGACAGAGAACTATCAGCCTGTGTAAAGGCTTTGAAATCTATGTATGATATTAAAGTCGTGCAGAGCGTTGATTGTAAGAATTACAGCGGCAGGGCGACAGGGCATTTTAAGGTGACGGCAAAGTGAGGTGCACAGGTATGCCAATGATAGGACAGCCAAGAAACAGAACATTCACAACAGGACAGACAAGGATACAATTGAGGTATAACCCTCGGTTTGCCCGTCTGCGTGGTCGGGATTTGCTGAGAGTGCAGAAGTTTGTTGACAGTGAATGTGTACGGTATATGCAACCGTATATGCCACGATTGAACGGTGCTTTGGCTCGTTCTGCTACGCTTGGCACACGAATAGGTTCGGGAATGATAGAATACAATGTCCCCTATGCAAGATATCAATACTACGGAAAACTGATGGTGAGCAGTATTACAGGTTCTGCGTACAGCCGTGGGGAAAAGAAGGTTCTGACGGATATTGACCTTAAATATACCAAGACCAATCCCAAGGCAGGAGCATTCTGGTTTGAACGTATGAAAACCGACAAGAGGTCCGCTATACTCAGAGGAGCGGCGGCGCTTATCAATGTGAGGGGGAATACACAGTGACGGTTATAGAATATATGCGTCATATTCTGATGGAGTACCCACAGTTGAACTCAGTGTGCGACAGCATTCATATTGATTTTTCAGACGGACAGGATAACAGCTATGGCCTTACCTCGACAGGAGATAAGCTGATATCTGAAAGCATTACCGGAATACAGACAAGACAGCATAACTTTTTGTTGTATGCAACGTATCAGAGCATAAACGACTTTGACCGCTTGAATAACTCAGGCGTGCTGCTGGGTTTAGCTTATTATCTGGACGGCCAGCAGGGGAATATAATAACCGCAGACGACAATTCTCATAGACAGGGAGTTATCAAGTCTGTCAGAGCTGAGAACGGAAGTATAATTGAAATCCCTGACGGGAATATGATTTGCGGTGTACAATATCAATTACAGATTGCCGTTATATATGAATTGGAAAGTGAGGATTAAGTTTATGGCACAGATAGCAAGAAAGTTTTTGGCACACTATTTAAACGCAACACCTGCAGGGGCAACAGCGGAATGGTGTAGGCTGGGTAAAGATTTGGAGGAATTTTCTGTTGAACTTTCTCCTGAAATCGAGACCAAAAAGAATATATTGGGTGAGACCAGCACAAACCTTTCGGCTTATGAGGCTAGTGCAAGTGTTGAGCCTTATTATGCAGATGTTGATGACCCGTTATATGATTTTCTTCAGGGAATTATTGACGAACGCAAAACTCTTGACGCCTGCAAGTCGGAATATCTTGAGGTGCAGACGTGGAAAAAGGCAGACGGAGAATCAGAAGTTAAATATGTTGCTTACAAGGAAAGCGTGATTGTGGAAATTTCGTCTTATGGCGGTGATACTACCGCTTACTCGATACCGTTTACTCTGCATATGCAGGGTGACAGAATTAAGGGTGTATTTGACACAGCCACAAAAACCTTTACAGCAGATTAAGGTGATACAGGGGAACAGCCTCAAACTGTTCCCCTTTAATTTTGAGGCTTTGGATTGAAAAATGGAGGTAAGTTATGAATTTGAATTTCTCAGACGGCTTGAAGGAATACACAATCAACAACGATACGTCAAGGGTTATCCGTATAAATCCTTCTGATATTGGCATAATCAAGCGGTTGCAGGCGGCACAGGAGCGAATAGACAACCTTAAGGAAGTTTACAGCAACGTTGAGAGTACGGTTGAGGCTCTGGCAGAGTGCGACAAGGAGCTGAAGTCAATTATTGATGATGTGTTCGGCTCTCCGGTGTCGGATGTGGTGTTTGGTTCGGCAAATTGCCTTTCGCCTGCAGGCGGTGCGTGCCTCTATGAGAATTTTCTGAATGCTGTTCTTCCCGAAATCGAGAAGAATGTAAAGGCTGAGCAAAAGGCGAGCGAGGAACGGATAAGAAAATATACAGACAAGGTGATATAAGATGGTAGGTTTGCCGAAAAGTCTTGATGTTGGCGGTGTGGAATACCCTATACGCTCGGATTACAGGGTGGTGCTTAATATCTTTGAGGCATACAACGACCCCAATCTCACTGACAACGAAAAGCTGTTGGTAATGCTCAGGTGTCTGTATGTAACAATGCCGCCCGATATCGATAAGGCGGCTGAGAGGGCGGTTTGGTTCCTTGACGGTGGTATGCCTGAGGGAAAGGAGCGAACGGACGGAATAACGAGAAATACAAAGCTGCTTGATTGGGTGCAGGACGAACAACTGATTTTTTCGGCGATAAACCAATCCGCAGGGTGCGAATTAAGAGCGGTTGAGTATTGTCACTGGTTCACATTTCTTGGCTATTTCAATAACATTGGAGAGGGTTTGTTTTCAACTGTTCTGAGTATAAGGACAAAGAAAGCAAAAGGGAAAAAACTTGATAAACACGAGGAGGATTTTTTTCGTGAACACAAAGACCTTGTGCTTTTGAAAAAACGTTACACTGACGTTGAGAGGCAAGAAATTAAAACGCTCAATAGAATTTTCAAGTAAAGAGGTGATACTATGGCAGACGGAAGCCTGATATTTGATACACGGATAAATCAGAATGGGTTCAATGAAGGTGTGGCGAGTATAGGCGGCAGTTTAAAGAACGTGCTGGGTGTGCTTTCAAAGTTGGGTGTTGCAGTAGGTGCGGCATTTTTGGGAGAACAGCTTGTTGATTTCGGCAAGAAAGCTATATCAGCGGCGAGCGACCTGAAAGAGGTACAGAACGTGGTTGACACTGCTTTCGGGAGTATGGCTTACAAAATGGAGGCATTTGCAGATACAGCACTGGAAACCTACGGTATAAGCAAAGCTACTGCCAAGCAAACGGCAAGCACATATATGGCAATGGGTAAATCGCTTGGTTTGGCAATGAACGAAGCGGCTGATATGTCATTGACTTTAACAGGTCTTTCCGCTGATATGGCATCGTTCTACAACGTGTCGCAGGAGGTAGCCAATACGGCCCTTAAATCAGTGTATACAGGTGAAACCGAAACTCTGAAGCAATACGGTATTGTAATGACAGAAGCAAACCTTTCAGCTTATGCCTTGTCGCAGGGTATCACCAAATCCTACAATGCTATGACACAGGCGGAAAAGGTTCAGCTCCGATATGCCTACGTTATGGAGCAAACGTCACTTGCACACGGTGATTTCGCAAAAACGTCCGATGGCTGGGCAAATCAGCTCCGTATACTTTCGGAGAAATGGAGCGAATTTTCTACCATTGTCGGCAGTGCCCTGATGAATGTAGTACTGCCCGTTGTAAAACAGCTTAACAGTGTTATGGACAGGCTCATATCTACCGCTAATACAGCATACAATGCCCTTGCTCAATTATTCGGCTGGGAACAAGCGACCACAGGAGCAGTGTCCGATAATATATCTCAGGGTGTGGATAATCAGGAAGCTATGGCGGCTGCTGTAGAAGATACCAATACAGCGTTGAAACAACAGCTGATGGGCTTTGATGAAATAAACAAGCTAAGCAGTGAAAGTGCTTCGGGCGAAAGCACGGGCGGAATGCCGAGTGCTGGATATGGTGCAACTGCTGTTGCTACTGAGGTCAACATAGATACTTCTGCCGCAACGAATAAGCTGACAGCCTTTTTTGATAAAATAAAAAAGGTTTTTGAGGATATAAAAAAGTGGCTTGACGTAAATTTCAAAGGTATATTCGTTGGGCTGTCCTCAGATTGGGGCAAACAGTTCCAAAAGACAAAAGGCATATTCAAAACCATTGCAAACGACATAATGGGTTATTGCGAGCCGTTGAAGAAGTGGTTTGAGGGCGACTTTGTTTCCTTTCTTCAGACAGCGGTTCAGACATCTGGTAACAATCTGGCAAAAGTGTGGGAGGTATTTAATAAGGTGCTTCCGGATATTCGTGGGCTTATGGATAAGGTTTCAACTCAGTTTGTTACAACTTTGCTTCCGATTTTAACACAGGTTGGTACACAATTATATGAGACATTCGGCACATCTTTCGGCGCTATAGCGGATATAGTTATGTCTTTGTGGGACGGAATTATCAGTCCGGTTGTCGGTTGGATTGGAGATGCGTGGACAGACCTGAGCGGCACTTTTTCTGAATTATGGAATACCTACGGTGCTACAACGTTTGAGTCAATCCGCACTGCAATAGAAAGTGCAAAAACAATGTTCCTTGCACTTTATAATAATGTGCTTCAGCCTGTTTTCGGCAAAATATTTGAAGGTATCAAAGCACTGTGGGACGAACATCTGAGTCCTCTTGTCGGCAAAATAGGGACGTTTGTAGCAAAGCTAATCAGCTTTGCACTGCAGATATATAATGATGTGTTATCCCCTCTCATTGTGTATATCAGCGAAAAGGTAAAACCCTTGCTTACAAATATTGCAAGCGTTGTAGGTGATGTCCTGAAAACTGTTGGCGGTCTGATAAGCGATTATATCGGGAATGTAATAGATTGGCTGGGCGGTCTGATAGATTTTTTAAGCGGTGTGTTTTCGGGCGACTGGGAAAAGGCTTTTAACGGCATTGCTCAGATGGGAAAATCCGCTTTACAGGGCATTATAGATGTTGTGATTGGTGCTGTCAATCTTATTATAGATGGGG
>JAZQBH010000289.1:0-2343 GCA_045545655.1 Oscillospiraceae bacterium | reverse complement strand
CGCAAGAGCGGTCTGACATTTGCGCCCGAGGCAGGCAGTCAGCGACTTCGTGACGTAATCAACAAGAACGTTACTGAGCAGGACGTTATGAGCAGTGTGAAAATTGCGTTTGAGGGCGGCTATCCCGCCGTTAAGCTCTATTTTATGCTTGGTCTGCCTACTGAAACCGACGATGATGTAAGGGGAGTATACGACCTTGCAAAGGCGGTTATAGAGCAGTATTATGCAAACCCCGACCGCAAGAAGGGAAAACAACCGAGCGTTTCAGTGTCGCTGTCAACCTTTATTCCGAAGCCCTTTACTCCGTTTGAGTTTGAACCTCAGGCAAGCGAAGAGGAAATCAGGGACAAGCAGCTTATGCTGATGAAGTATGCACAGGACAAGAAGATTACCATTTCACGTTCAAAGTATAACGTTTCTTTGCTTGAAGCTGTTCTCGCAAGAGGCGACAGACGTGTAGGCAAGGCAATTCTCGCCGCATGGAAAATGGGCTGTTTCCTTGACGGCTGGGACGAGTTCTTCGACTTTGACAAGTGGAAATCTGCATTTGAAGAAAGTGGAATTGATACTGCATTCTACGCAAACAGACGCCGCTCTTATGACGAGGTTGCACCGTGGAGCCACATGGATATGCTGGTTTCTCGTGATTTCCTTGTTGAAGAGAACAAGAAGGCTCACGAGGCTGTTCCTACAAGAAATTGCCGTGAGGGCTGCTCAAACTGCGGAGTTTCAAAGAAATTAGGGGGTGAAATCTGCCGTGGCATTAGTTAATACAAGAATTTTTTTCAGCAAGACCGACCGTGCAAAATACATTTCACACCTTGATTTGTATGGAGTGGTACAGCGTTCAATCAAAAGAGCAAAGCTCCCTGTGTGGTACACCGAGGGCTATAACCCGAGAATGTACGTTCAGTTTATGCTCCCTCTGTCGCTTGGACAGGAGGGTCTGAAGGAAGCGGCTGATTTCCGTCTGCTTGAGGATATTCCTCACAGCGAGGTAACAGAGCGCCTGAATAATGCACTCCCTGCTGATATCCGTATCGTGGAAACAGCTGTTCCCGTAAAGAAAAACACGGATATTACCAGTGCAGAATACGAGATTACCGCTGATATGGACTACAGGTTATTCCTTCAATTTGCAGACCGAGAAACTATTATGATGGAAAAAAAGACCAAGCGTGGAGTGTCGGAAATCGACCTGAAGCCTTGCATTCTCGCCGTTTCTGCTGATGATAAGCTTACAATCCGTCTGCCTGCAGGTAATGATTTCAACATCAACCCCAAGCTTATGCTTGACGCTTATCAGAAGTACACTGATGATGTAGTCGGGAAAAAGAGGATAGTAAGAACTAAAATCTTCTGCGCTGACGGAAGTGAATTTGTTTAATTTACTGTTAAGAAAACAGAATACTACTTGAAAAAACTTTGCTGATGTGATATAATGAAAGACAGTGCTATTAAGCTGAAATTTTCTGACATTTTTATAATTCACACAGCTCAGGGAGGAAAAACCAATGGGTGAAAGAAATCAGCGGAATTCAGGCAATAATAACCCTCGGTACAGAAATATTCCGTCAAATAAACGTCCGCAGAGAAAACGCAGAATAACACAGGACGTTCCGCCGACAGTTATTGCGATTTATGTTGTAATGGCTTTGCTTATTCTTGCAATCTGTGCGGTAGTCTTTGTGGTTACATTCAAGAAGTCAACTAATAACTCAGATAGTTCGGGGGTGAGCCAGAGCAGTTCATCTGTTACAAGTTCGATTGTTCCCGACAGCAGTTCTTCGGTTATAAGTTCTGATGTGCCTGTTGAGAGCACGACTGAAAGTTCTGGGGCTTCATCGGAATCTTCAACCACTTCGACAACTTCAACTTCTTCAACAAGTTCGTCAGTTCAGTCAACTGACAGTGTTTCTTCAACTGCAAGCTCGTCGGGTTCTGAATATCTTACTGTGCTTCCTACAAAGTACAATAAGGAATTCTTTGCAAATGACCTGTTCATCGGTGACAGCATTTTCACAGGTTTGTCGGGCTACGGCTTCCTTGACGCCAAAAATGTTGCGGCAAAGATTGGTTATACTCCGTCGGGTGCGATGAATAAGGCATTTGACGCAAAGGGAGTAACAGCGGTTGATTATGCAAAGCAGATGCAGCCCAAGCGTATTTTCCTTATGCTCGGCTCTAACACAATGTCTGCGGGAACTAATTTCGACAGCATTGTTTCGCAGTATTCCGAACTTGTTAAAAAGCTGAGGGCTGAATGTCCCAAGAGCCTTATCTGTGTTATTTCTATTCCGCCTGTAACTTCTGACAGTTCAGCGGCAAAAACAGGAAATATCA
>JAZQBH010000288.1:0-2406 GCA_045545655.1 Oscillospiraceae bacterium | reverse complement strand
TGAACGTGTGACGGAGCATATGAAAGTGGAAGTTTTCTAAGCCTTCAACCTTTTTTCGGATTGCCCTGCACACAGTTCCCACCGTGCTGGGCGATTCATACGTTCCGTCAGGTCGCAGACACACAAGAGCGATTGGCTTGTAACCGTCGGGGACTTCCTCGGTGATTGGCAGCGAATAGACCTCATAATATTTGCGGTCTTTCTCTGTGACCTCAACGTAAAAGTTGCGACTATAAAGCTCGCCGTAGTCCTTTGCGTTCTTCTCCTGCTCCGCTTTCGCTTGACGCAGGATAGTTGCCAGCGTGTCGCAGAAATCAACCGTGCGGACTTTATTCCGCTTTGTTGTGCCGATTTCAAACTTGTGCCTGTCGCCGTTGTAACGAATACTGCGCCTGACCGTGAGATATTGTTCGTCAAGGTTAATGTCGCTCCACGTCAAACCGCAGACCTCGCCGATTCGCAAGCCCGTGTAGTAGGCTATCTGTATCGGGAGCAAAGCAGGATTCTGTTTCGCTTTCAGATACGCCGTCAGCTTCAAATACTGCTTGTGAGTAACTGTCGGCGTTGCTGCTTCGTCCGCATCCGAGAATAACTCTATGACATTCTTCTTTTGCCGCCAAACAACGTACTGCATTGGATTGAACGTTATCAGCTTTTTCGGAAAGACCGCAAATCGAAACGCTCCTTGCAGGACTGCCGAGAACAACCGTATGTAACCCTTGCTCAGAGCCTTTGCCGTTGTGCCGTCGGGATTCTTGCCGCCGAAGCTGAGCAAATCCATATAGGTTTGCAGGTGGTCGGCTGTCACCGTTTTAAGTTTTCGCTGTGCTATCGGGTGCTTTTTGATTCGAGCCACCGTACCCACATAGGACATCACCGTGCCGTTGCTCAGATTGCCGGGCTTTAATTCTTCTTCAACCCACATATCGAGCAAATCACCGACAGTGATATTATCGGGTTTTGCTACGAATTTCTTCTCTTCGTAGTCCTCCATCGCCTTGCGGAGCAGAGCTTCGGTTTCGCTTTTGCTCTCCGTGCCGACAAATTCACGCTGTACCAAATTGCCGCTTTCATTTTCAACATAGAAGCGGTAGTACCACTTTTTACCTTTCTTTCTTACAGAGCCTTTTGCCATTGATATGTTGTCTCCTTTCTACCCGTGGCAATCGGCGCTGTGATATATGTTGTGCGCTAACAATAGTTATACTTTTGCCGATTGATTTTAATAATCAGTCGGCGTTTTTACTTTTCAAGGTGCCACGGAATTTTGTTTGTCGAGTAGCTTTTGTTCGGCTTGTTCAACCATTCCGAGAAGTTCGGGCATTGACGTTTTTGTCCTGCCCTCGTCGTATAAGTGAAGGATGCCGTCGACATATTTTTTGATATCGTCAACAGGCGTTTGCATTTCTTTTTGATAAACCTGCTCCGTGATAGAGCCGATATTAATAGCGTATTTTCTGATTGACTCCTTCAAGCCTTCGTCCACCGCAACCTGATTGACCTTCTCCATCGAGAGTGCAAAGTATTTTGTCAGGATTGCGTAGAGGTCGATGATCTGACCGAGGAAGGTTGTCAGCATTTCCTGTCTCGGCTCGCCGTCAACAGCGGAAGTCACTGTTTCCAGATATGCCTTGATGTGCTTTTCCAAAGACATCTGACACACGGTATAGTTGCTGTATTCCTTTTCATTGGAAAGCCCTGTCAGCCATTCGGGAGTTGTCAGCAGTGCCTGCGCCAGACCGTTGATAATCATTGTACGCTTCGGATCAACGCCGTCTGCTTCATATCGCTGAATGGTCGATTTGTTGACGCTGACGCGTCTGCCCAGCTCAGGCATTGACAGATTTAACTCCGTTCGGCGTTCCTTAATGCGTTCGCCGACCTGTTTTGGAGTGAATGGTTTATTGTTTTTCACGATACTCATCTCCTCTTGACTACTATTATAGCATAAACATATTTATTTTGCAACCTATTTTTCATAACTTCTCAAAAATAATTTAATAATAGTTGCAATGTGAGTTGACAAATGGTATTATTTCAAGTATAATGATAATACAAAAGTTGCATTTTGCAATATAAACAGGGAGGTGAACGAAACGAGCACATCTAAAATAGGTATGACAATTGACGAAGCCGCCGAAGTCAGCGGAATCGGAAGAAATACGATGCGCAAGCTCATTAGTTGGGGCAAGCTGCCTGTGCTTTTGGTAGGTCGCAAGAAGATTATCCGCAGCGATACGCTGGATAGATTTATGACCGCCAATCAGGGCAGAAACCTTTTGAATCAGAGCGAAGTCCGCAAGGTAGAGTAAAATAAAGAGCCCTCGGCGACTGAGAGCGAAATACACCTCTTGCACAAATTCACGGAATTTATGCAAGGGGTATTTCGCCCCTGCGGGGAGCTGA
>JAZQBH010000287.1:0-6872 GCA_045545655.1 Oscillospiraceae bacterium | reverse complement strand
GCTGTCAATAACCACTATATTTTCACAACACAACCAAACTCACAAATAAAGTGTGATTTTATCTTGATAAAAAATCAGATTGGCTAAAAGTGCCAGATACGAGGAAAAAGCCCCACAACCAGGCTTGGTGCCTGTTGTGAGGCTTTTGATGAAGTAGATGGTGCTTTTCCGACAATCTGACCGCACCCTCAGAGAGAGTGCGGTCGTTGTTTATGCAATTCAGACTAAAACCTGTGTTCTATTACTTCTTGTTTCTCTTTCTGGAGATTACGAAGATAGCCGCACCAGCAGCTGCAAGCGCACCTGCTGCAACAGGAATTGCGCCAACGCCTGTCTGCGGGTTAGGAAGGTTTGTGTCAGCTGTTACTGTGAAGGATGCGGAAGGAGCGAGTACCATTCTAGCGCCTGCGTCCTTAGCAGCCTTGTCAGTAAGCTCAAGGTAACCCTGCATATCGATAGTGTTGTCAGCCTTGCGAGCAACAGCACCAGCAAACTTGAGGGACTTGAACCAGTCGTCGCTTACGCCCTTACCATCATAGTAGTTTGTAGCGTTGTCATACTTGCTCTTATCCTGTGTGCCCTGTGCCTTGATCTCGTCAGCAGCGCCACCCTTGTAGGAAATCAGACCCTTAACCTCGAAATCAGTGTCGAGGGAAGCAACACCAGTGTAAAGTGTGATGTTAGCTGCCTGGTTCTTGTAGGATGTGCAGTTGTAGATCTTAACATCGGGGCAGGAGTTGGATGTGATACCATTTGCCTTGTTCTCGAATGCAAGAGAGTTCTTGAGGATGTGGCCGCCTGCGAGGTTTTCACCGCCAAGCTTGAAGCCGTTACCGTTACCTGCGTTTGTTCCGTCAACAAGGTAGCCGTTCTTGTAAGCTACGGAGTTCTGGATTGTTACAGAGGAGATAGGACCGCTGGATACACGAGCGTAGAGGTCCCAACCGTCGTCTGCGTTGCAGTAAGCTACACAGCCGTCGAATACGTTGCCGGGAGCGATTGTGAACTTAGCGCTGAAGCCGTCTGCGTCCTCATAACCGTTATCTGCATTGTTGTAGGATGTGCAGTTGAGGATGAGGTTGTTTGCAGGCCACTCAGACTTGGGGTCAGAAGTGTTGTTCAGTGAACGGATAGCGATACCAGTACCGCCGTTGTTGTAAGCATTTACGTTATCAACTACGCAGTTGCTGCCGGATACCATCATACCAGACTGCTTATCAGCACCGTTTGTTACGTCAAAGCCCTGGAAGTACCAGTAGTCACCTGCTGTGATGAAGTAGCCCTTCTTCTGGAAGTCAAGAACAGGTCTTGTCTTAGCCTCAGGGTCAGCAATCATCTTGATTGTCTTGTCCTTTGTACCGTCGATACCACGGTTAACAGTGAGGTTGGAGCTGAGCTTGTATGTACCCTCCATCATAATGATGGTCTGACCGGGCTGTGCAACTGCAACTGCTGTTGCAACATCAAGCGGATACTGCTTGCCGCCGTTGCCGTACTTGTTGCCCTTAGGAGATACATAGATGTTGTTCTGCTCTGCGAAGTAGTTGTTGTAAGCTACATCGAAGTCAACAGTAATTGCGCTTGTGCTTGCAAGTTCCTTGTCTGCGCCGAGGTTCTGCTTAGCGTCAGGAGTGAACTTAACGGAAACCTTGTTGGAACCGTCAGCAAGCTTTACAGTCTTGCTTGTGTACTCGTTTGCCTGCTTGACATCAAATGTGCCTGCAGACGCACCGTTTACGAATACTTCTGCAGTACCGAGTACGTTTGCAGAGATTGTAACAGTGTAGTTTTCGTTGTTGGAAACGTTGCCGGACTTAACCACAACGTTTGCTCTTACCTTATCCTTGGGCTTAGCCTCTGCGGGCTTGTCATCCTTGGGGTCGATTGTTGTGAACTGAACATCAGAGAATGTAGCACGTGCGTTTCTTGCTGCGAAGAAGCCTACGTATACATTATCCTTATCCATTACTTCAAGTGCGTCGGGGTCATAGAACTTCTGGGTCTTCACAACCTTACCGTTCTTGTAGTAGGTGAGGAAGTAACCAGTGTTGTTCTTCTGGATTTCGAGGTCGAAATCAGTAAGCAGATAAGCAGACTCAGGTGCTGCACCGCTTGTTTCGTTGCCGATTGTGTTGTATGTGCCAGCAGCCTTGCCGGATGTAGCAAGAGTGATGTCGAGCGGATACTGGTCGCCGCAGATTGCCTTTACAAGCTCTGCGTCAGTACCTGCTGTAATTGTGGATACGTTTGCGGGTGTAACGCCGATCTTCTGGTTTACACCAAGACCAAGCTTCATTGTGTAGCTTGATGTACCTGTTGCGGTAACTTCCTTATACTCGGGATCCCACTTATACTTCATAAGTGTTGCAGCGAGCATATAGTCGTTTGTCCAGAAAGGAGCAGTGCTTGCTACTTCAGGAACAGAGTCCATAACAAGCAGACCAAAGCCGTCCTGACCGTTGGAATACTTCCAGCTGTCAACGTGAACCTTTGCTCTGAGTGTGAAGTTCTTGTTTGCGGGAACAGCGGTGTAGTAGAAAGCAAGACCGTCGTTGGAAGCCTGCTGTACCTTACCCTTACCATTCTCGGAGAATACGGTTACCTTGCCGTCCTCGTTGACAGAACCAACATAACCATTGTTCTTGTCATCTGTAGATGTACCGTAACGGATAAAGCCCCATGTCTGCTGAGCGTCCTTAGTTACGGTTGCTGTAACAGCCTCGCCCTGTGCGCCAACTTCAGTGCCGCGGGTAGCCGCTACTGTAAACTTAACCTTGCTGCCAACGGTAAGACCGCTTGCCATAAGCTTGGTTGTTGCAGAAGTGCCGATTTCCTTGCCGTCTGCGTAAACCTTGTAGCCGGTAGCCTCGTCAACGGGCTGCCATACGATTTCCATTGTGCCGTTGCCCTTGCTGGTTGCGCTTACGATAGTAGGCTTGCCAAGGGGCAGGGTGAATGTAAACAGAGAATTTGTGCTTGCCTTGTCTGTTTCGCCCTCACGCTTGAGCACTGCCTTGAAGGTGTATGTGTCAGAAGCGGAAGGAGTGAATGTGAGTTCGTGTGTGTCCTTTTCAGCAATAGAATTTCTGGAGTCAACCTCATTCATCTTGCTGTCGTACATAGTAACTGTAACAGCGTCGCCGCCAGCTGCGCCTACAACTGCCTTTGCTGTTACCTTGATTGTGCCATTATCTGCGCTGTCAAGAGCAACAGAGCTGATTGCAGGAGCTGCAACCTTTGCCCAGTCAGCACGCTCTACAGGAGCAGCGCCGCCCTCTGTAACCTGAACCTTCATAAGGTAGTTGGTTCCATCGGGGTTGATTACGGAATATGTTCCGCCTGCCTTAAGGCTGAAGGAAGAAATGTAAGCTGCGTTCTTCTTTGCGCCTACACTTGTCTTTTCTACTTCCTTTGCATTGCCAGCATCGTAGATAGCAAGCTCACGTCCGTCGCCGCCTGATACCCACCATACCTTAACCTGTGCTTCGCCAGCGGTCTTGAAGGTGATGTCACGCTCGCCGCTGCCAGCGGTTGTTCCGCCGCCGAAGTTGAAACGCTGACCAGGCTTATAGCCATCGTCAAATCCAGTGGAAGTTGTGTCAACCTTACCCTTAGAACCGTAGTTTACGGTAAAGAAGTTGTCAGTACCAGCCTTAACGCCGTTCTTGCCAGCGTAGTCGCCAGCTGCAACAGTTGCAGCGTCAAGAACGTATTCCTTGGCAGCAGCCTCTTCAGTAACCTCTACCTTGAAGAAGTAGTTGTTATTGATATCGCCGCCGAGGAAGTATGTACCAGCCGCAGGAACCTTGAGAGTTTCAAGATATGCGCTGTTCTTGGTGTAAGTGCCCTTTGTAACGGCAACCTGATTACCGGAAGCGTCGAGAATAGCAACCTGACGGTTGTCCTCGCCGCCCTCTGCGAACCATACCTTAACGGTTGCGGGGTTAGCAGTTGTAAACTTGATTGCGTTCTTTTCAGCAGATACCTTACCGCCGAAGTTTATACGCTGAGCTGATGTGTAACCATCGTCCCATGTTTTGGAACTGCTGTCAATCTTTGTCTTTGCACTGTAAATCAGTGTAAAGTAGCCGTCGGTGCCTGCCTTGGCAGTGTCACCGTCTTTGAATGTGCCTGCTGCTGCCGCTGTAAGCGAGCTTGCCTCAAGCACGTAAGACGCAGCGTCTGCCTTTGCGTCAACTGTCATAGGGCTGAACGGGATAAGCGTCAGCAGCATAATCAGTGACAATGCAACAGCAAACAGCTTGTTTGTTGTCTTAGTCTGCATTAGAATCCTCCTCATTTCTTTTTCAGGCTGACAGGTCGTTTGTTTTTAACACAAAAACTTGTCAAAACCCAAAATTATTCATCTTTAATTTTAAACGATTTTTACACTTTTGTCAAGGGAGTTACACATTTACATAAGCAAAATTTTAACATTGTTTTTTGTGCAATTTTACCATAACACTTCATCATGGAAATTTCCGCCGCCATATTTCTTCTCTGATAAAAACGTTTTCGCAGGCCACAATATTTCTGAGCGGATTGTGCCGATTGAAAATCAACCGTTATTTCAGCCAGACAATCGGCATAATACGCTCTTTCAGCACATTCACAATCTGAATGTGCTGATATATAATCGTGCAAACCTCTTATTAAAAAGGAGAACTCAGATGATTAAGAAATTTCTCACATTATGTGTTACAGCAGGCTGTCTGTGCCTGACCTCGGCTTCAGTTTTTGCTGATAACGGAGCCATCGGCGGCGCAGTAAGCAACATTGTTGACGCTGGCAGAGATGTAGCCGACGGCATAGTCCGTGCTGGCGACGATATCATCGGCGACAGAAACGACAGCCTCGGCGGCACAACAGCAAACGGTGCGGCTGGCACTACCGCAGGAAGCACCGCAGGCGGCACTTCTGACGGCACAGTAATCGACAACAGCGGAGTAAACGCAATCGGCGACACCACTGACACCACTACAGACACCACAACCGACACAGACACTAACGCAACCAGTCCCAACGCCGACAACCCCACAACAGGTGTAACCGTAGGCTATGCGGAAATCACCGCAGTGCTTGCGGCAATGGGCGTTGCAATAAGCTCTGTCCGCAGAAAGCACAGCTAAGACATCTTTAATTATTCCCCAAAAAAGCGCCTCCGTGAGAACGGGGGCGTTTATACATATAATGACTGTCTGTCCGCTTACCATATCAGTTGATTTTGCAAAATGATTACCTGCTGAGGCTTTTCCGACCGTAAAAGCCCTGAATTTCAGGCATTTGTAAACGTTATCATCGCTCGGTTTTGTGTATTCTGCACAAACACGCACCTTCTGATACTCGTTTTTATGTGCGTTTTTCTTCTTGCAATCTGCACAAAAAATGTGGTATAATAAAACAAATCGATGGTTATGTGTGTAGGGGAATTGCATACATAGCTTGTATGTGCAAAGTATGCTGCTGGCAGACGGGGAAATTATGTTCTGTCGGCGATTGATTTTGTTTATGATGGAGGAAATTTTATGAAGTCCAGAGCTGTTGCTGCTGTCATTGCTGCTACTGCCGCAATGTCGTGCGTAAGCGTTTGCTCTTTTGCAGAGTGCGCTGATACAGAAATTCTTCTTGCTGCTGTTCCTGCTGAGAACACCGCTGAAGCGAGAGGCGTTGAGGCTGAAACCGCTGAAGGCGGCGTTACTACCTCAGGCATTGAGGGTGTTGCCGCAGTGTTCGGCACAATCGTTCTTGCAGGCGCTGCTGTTGTAATCTCACGCAAGAAGGCATAAGAAATACATATTTCTGTTCACACGGACACCACAGCAAACCGCAGTGAATATGTTCATACGGATTAAACCCTTGATTTTATCAAGGGTTTTTTATTTCCCATATAATTCTGAAAGTGCTGTCGCTCATTTTTCTCAAATCCGCTTGACTAAAATAAAATATTATGGTATAATCTTTCTATACTGCTTTTTGCAAATTTGTACGTAAGGAGTTTTAAATTATGAATATTACAAATGATATCCTATATATTGGTGTAGACGACCACGAGGTTGACCTGTTTGAGGGAATGTACAAAGTCCCCGAGGGAATGATGTACAACTCCTACGTGATTATGGACGAGAAAATCGCTGTAATGGACACCGTAGACGCTCACTTTGGCGAGAAGTGGCTTGAAAACCTTGAAAAAGCCCTTAACGGCAGAACTCCCGACTACCTCGTAGTAAGCCACATGGAGCCTGACCACTCAGCGAACATAAAGCTATTCGCTGAAAAGTACCCCAACGCACAGATTGCCGCTTCACAGAAGGCATTTGTTATGGTAGGTCAGTTCTTCGGCACAGACTACAAGGACAGACAGCTTGTTGTAAACGAGGGCGACACGCTTTCCCTCGGCAAGCACACTCTTACATTTGTAACCGCACCTATGGTTCACTGGCCTGAGGTTATTATGACTTACGACAGCGCAGACAAGGTGCTGTTCTCCGCAGACGGCTTCGGCAAGTTCGGTGCGTCTGACGCTGAGGACGATGACTGGGCGTGCGAGGCAAGACGCTACTACTTCGGCATTGTCGGCAAGTACGGCGCACAGGTTCAGGCAGTGCTTAAAAAGGCACAGGGACTTGATATCCAGAAAATTCTGCCGCTGCACGGTCCTGTCCTATCGGAAAACCTGGGCTACTACCTCAATCTGTATGATGTATGGTCGTCTTACGGCGTGGAAAGCGAGGGCGTTTGCATCGCTTACTGCTCCATCTACGGCAACACCAAAAAGGCGGCGCTTATGCTGGCTGACAAGCTGACAGAGCTTGGCTGTCCCAAGGTTGCTGTAACAGACCTAGCAAGAGATGATATGGCTGAGGCTGTTGAGG
>JAZQBH010000286.1:0-2329 GCA_045545655.1 Oscillospiraceae bacterium | reverse complement strand
CGAAGCTCTTTCCTCGTATATAATTGTTGTTTATTCTTCTTAGACATAATTCTCCACTGCTAAAACAATTATTTAACATTTTACCATATATTTCACTTAATTGCAATATTAAAGAAAAAAATTGGTAAAAATTCTTTATACCCCTTGCAATTTTCTGAGAATTGTAGTATAATATTTTTAGCACCTTTTGTACTATGATTTTACAGGTGCTTGATGTGTAGATATCATATTGAATAATTTCAGAATAACACAATGGAGGAAAGTTATGTCAGTTAATCTTCAAAAAGGACAAAAGGTAGACCTCACCAAGGGTAATGCTGGTCTTAAGGCATTGGTTGTAGGTCTTGGCTGGGACGAGGCTCCCAAGAAGTTCTCGCTGTTCGGCAAAAAGCAGGAGGATATCGACTGTGACGCTTCTGCGATTCTTATTACCGAAAGCACAGGTAAGCTTGCAGGTGCGGCTGACGTAGTGTACTACGGTTCGCTCAATCACATGAGCGGCTCGGTTCGTCACTGCGGCGATAACCTTACAGGCGCAGGCGACGGCGACGACGAGCAGATTATCGTTGAGCTTACAAAGGTTCCTCAGCAGTACAACAGAATTGTATTCGCTGTTACAATCTATCAGGCAAGAGAGCGCAGCCAGAGCTTCGGAATGATCAGAAACGCATTTATCAGAGTTGTTGACGCTGACACAGGCGCAGAGCTTTGCAGATACAATCTCTCTGAGAACTACGACGGCAAGACAGCAATGCTTTTCGGCGAAGTATACCGCTACAACGGCGAGTGGAAATTCGGCGCAATGGGCGAGCCTACTATGGACAACGGCATTCAGGAAATTGCAAATCGCTTTATGTAATTTGCTGTAATTTGGTAATAAAGCAGTCGTTCTGACGGACACTGTATAAATATTTATTCAGGAGGTTTTATTATGACTAAGAAGGTTTTGATTATCGTGGGTATTCTTGTAGCGGCCGCTGCAGCAGCTGCAGGTGTGGCATTCTTCCTGCTTAAGAAGTCTGAGCTTATTGACAATGATGACCTGTCAATCGAAGACGATTTCTTCGGGGAGGACGTTTAATGTCCAAAGAAGTCAAGACTAACGCTTTGCGTATCCTTGACAGGCAGAAAATATCCTATTCTCCGCACCCTTATGAGTGCGGAGAATTTATTGACGGAGTGCATATTGCTGAAACTCTCGGTCAATCGGTAGAGCAGGTGTTCAAAACGCTTGTCACCGTGGGAAAAAGCGGCGCAAATTACGTGTTTGTAGTGCCTGTCGCAATGGAGCTGGATATGAAAAAGTGTGCAAAGGCGGCGGGTGAAAAGTCGCTGGAGATGATTTACGTGAAGGATATAACAGCACTTACAGGGTATGTCCGTGGCGGAGTATCCCCGATAGGAATGAAAAAGCAGTTTAAAACGTTTGTACATTCAACCGCTGAGGGTTTGTCTACAATTATTGTAAGCGGCGGCAGACTTGGACTTCAGGTTGAGCTTACTCCGAGTGATTTGCTGAAAGCCTGCAATGGTCAGCTTGCGGATATTACCGCATAACTGACGGGAATATGCGAGTGTACCAGCCTTCCACAGATGATTTAATAAACAGAAAAAACCGCTGTCCCTAAGGACAGCGGTTTGCTGATTCACCCTGCGGGATTACCTCCCGTAATTGCGTTGGTTCAGCTGATGTAATCAGCAGCAGCCACAGCCGTTGTTGTTGCCGCAGCCACAACCGCAGTTATCGCTGATACCGCTTGCGTTGTTGCCGTTACCGCAGCAGCAGAAGAGAAGGATAAGGATGATAATCCAGCAGCAGCTATTGTTTCCGCCAAAGTTAAATCCGCACATAATGTACCTCCTGATAGGTCGTTTTCAGAAGCTTTCCGCTTCCCTTTGAGGCGGTTGCTTCATAGTTCATAATATGCAGATAGCGGATATTGGTTACAAATATTTCAAAAGTTTCCACGTTTATTTGTTGAATGATATTGACTGCTTGTTTCAGACTTACAGACAGCAAAAACGCCGTCCGGGGAATGAACGGCGTTTTCAGTATGATTGGAGGATTTGATTTGCTTTTTCCTTCTGATATCATTCTAGCATAATCAAATTAAAAAATCAATATTTATTACAAAATTGTAACCTTTTAAACGAAATTGTAACCTTTTTGTAACCTTTTGCTCCGTTTTTGTAACCTTTTTGTAACCTTTTGCTTTTAATAAGTGAAACTGGTGTGAAAAATTTAAAAAAGCCCTAGTCAAACGGGGCTTTTTGTGTTATAATAATATATGTATAGTCAGATACAAAATCGGCTGTTAAAAATTAAAAT
>JAZQBH010000285.1:0-15484 GCA_045545655.1 Oscillospiraceae bacterium | reverse complement strand
GCTTGATTTGGCTCAATAGAGCCAAATTTTAAGGCTTTATTCTTCGTCGAATTTAAGCTCGATTTCCATTCCGCTTTCGGGTGTTTCCGTTTCAGGGAAAATCTGTCTGACACCATCAAGATACTGTACAGGGTCAGACAGCGACGGACTATAATGAGTAAGCCACAAACGGCGTACTGAAGCCGATTTAGCCATTTCAGCAGCCTCGCTGAAAAGCGTATGCTTGTTTTCAATAGCCTTTTCAAGCTTTTCGTTTTCTGCGTACATTCCCTCGCAGATGAAAAGGTCGGATTTCTGTGCGTGCTGAACTATGCTGTCTGTTGGTCTTGTATCGGTGCAGTAGGTTACTTTAATACCTTTTCGTGGCTCGCCCATAACCATATCAGATGTGATAACAGAGCCGTTTAATTCAATGTTTTCGCCGTTCTGGAGTTTTCCCCACAGACGAGGCTCTATTCCAAGTGAGCGTGCCTTTTCGGGATTGAACTTTGCTTTTCGGCGGAGTTCAATGGAATAACCGTAACAAGTAATGGCGTGGTCGACTTTGAATGCAGTAACCACTAAATCCCCGAAATGAAAAACCTGCTCATCACTGTCCATTTCAACGAATTGCAACTCAAACGGCAGTTCAGGGGCAATCACGCACAGCGACTTTACATAATATTCCAGTTCGCTAGGTCCTACAAGAGTAATCGGCTCTGTACGGCCCATTTTGCCCATAGTAAGCAGAAAACCGGGAAGGCCTGCAATGTGGTCAGCGTGGAAATGTGTGAAGAAAATCACGTCAATCGGCTTCATAGAAAGCCCTTTCTGACGAATTACAGTCTGAGTGCCCTCGCCGCAGTCGACGAGAATGCTCTTTCCGTTGTACCTTGCAAGCAGGGCTGTCAGGGGGCGTTCAGGCATCGGCATTGTGCCGCCTGTGCCAAGTAAGTTAATTTTAAGCATAATTATTTGTTATCATCAGTACAGAGAACATCCCGCAATTTGTCTGCAAGCAGCCGCATATCGCTTGTAAGCGGCGGCAGAGAGGGGATATCCTCGTTTTTTTCCTCTGTAATATTTTCAGTAGTTGTGCTGAGAACAGGTTCTTCGTAACGTGTGTAGTCGGTGCGGCGTATTTTTTTCGGATGAATTTCATTCAGATATTTTCTGCATAACGCCGCTATATACGACGCTACCGCAAACAAACCTGCAATAAATACGAAAATTCCGCATAATATAAGCACTTTATCGGTATATACGCCGCCTATAGTTACGAATAGTGTGCCAAGCACGAAATCGGCTGCACAAAGCACAATTTTAAGCGGCATATTATTTCCTGAAGCAAAGAATGAAATCCAGGCTGTAATGAGCGTTGCAAGTGTTACGAACACTGCTGTTTTTCCTGTCGTCAGAAAAAATGCTGTGGCAATGCAAACCAGTGCCACGCCGCAGTGAACGTAAAAGCAGGTTTTGATCACCTGTCGGAATTTTCGTGTTTTCTCTCTGCGAGATGCCACAAAATCCTCAGTGACGTTGCCGCTTGTACTGAAGTGTATTAAATTTTTCTTGATTTTGTTAAACATCTCTGAGAAAAGCACCTCTTTGACAATTTTTTAAAGGTCTTCCAGTTCCTTTAACCAAGCCGAATTAACAGCGTCACTGGGCATTTTCCAGTCGCCTCTCGGTGAAATACCGACAGAGCCTATCTTTATTCCGTCGGGCAGGCAGCTACGCTTGAACTGCTGAGAGAAGAAACGTCTGAAATAGGTTTTCAGCCATTTGAGAATGGTTTCATCGTCGTACTGACCGTTGAAAGCATATTTTGCAACACGGAAAATCTTCCTGGGTGAATAACCCTTTCTCAGCGAGTAGTACAGGAAGAAGTCGTGCAATTCGTAAGGACCAACCAAATCTTCGGTAATCTGCGAAATTTCGCCGTCCTTAGCAGGAAGAAGCTCAGGACTTACAGGCGTGTTGAAAATCGCAAGCAAAACCTCTGACAGTGCGGAATTTCCGCAGCTTTCTGCGTAATATTTCACGATATGACGTACAAGCGTTTTCGGCACAGAGCCGTTCACACCGTACATACTCATATGGTCGCCGTTGTAGGTTGCCCAACCAAGAGCAAGCTCGGAGAGGTCGCCGGTGCCGATAACTAAGCCATTTTCATCGTTGGCGAGGTCCATAAGCACTTGTGTGCGCTCTCTTGCCTGTGCGTTTTCGTAGGCGGCATTGAATACATTCTCATCGTGAGAAATATCACGCAGATGAGAACGTACTGTGTCAGAAATATCAATCGTTCTGAGTGTTACTCCAAGCAGATTGCACAGCATTTCTGCATTGGATTTTGTGCGCTTTGTAGTGCCGAAGCAAGGCATCGTTACAGCGATAATATCGCTGAACGGACGCTCAAGCAGCCGCATAGCCTCAACGCACACAAGCATTGCAAGGCAGCTGTCAAGTCCGCCGGAAATGCCGATAATAAGCGATTTGCAGTTGGTGTGTTTAATTCTTTTTACAAGTCCGTGTGCCTGCATAGCGAGAATTTCCCTGCAGCGGTTGCTTCTTTCGGCTTCGTTATGCGGAACAAACGGCATTGAGCTGATTTCTCTTGTGAGAATAGTCTGCTCTGGTTTCATATCGAAGAAAAACGTCGTCGGACGTGTCTCCATCGGTGCGAAAATGGTATTTTTAAGCCGTTCTCTGTACAGGAATTTTACATCGATTTCAGTGATTGTAAGTCCTGTGGTGTATAATCCGCTGTCAGCAAGCAGAGTGCCGTTTTCTGCAATGATTCGGTGTCCGCCGAATACAAGGTCGGTTGTGGATTCGCCTTCGCCTGCGTCAGCGAGAATATAGCCGCACATCAGTCGTGAGGATTGTCCGTTTACAAGCGAAATCCGCTTGTTGTCCTTGCCCACAGTTTCGCCTGAAGCAGACAGATTTGCGATGATAGTAGCACCCGAAAGCGCAGCATTCACACTTGGTGGAACGGGTGCGCACAGGTCCTCGCCGATTTCAGCTGAAAAGACGAGTTCGGGTATCGACTGGCACGCAAAGGTAAGCCCTGCACCGAAATTAACCAGTTCTCCGAACAAAGTAACAGGTGCGTCCCTGTCGGGCGCAGGTGAAAACCAGCGCTGTTCGTTTGATTCGTTGTGATCAGGAAGGTTTTTCTTCGGGATAATTCCCAGTATCATTCCGCTCTGGATTATTACAGCACAGTTATACAGCTTTCCGAAGAAATCCAGTGGACAGCCAACCGCAACCAGCATATCGCTGTCGTCGGTAGCTTTGCAGATTTTGCTCAGCGACTCCTTGGCGGCATTCAGCAGGGAACCCTGAAAAAACAAATCTCCGCAGGTGTATCCTGTAACGCACAGTTCAGGAAACACAAGAACGTTAACCTTGCATTTTTTTGCGTTGTTGATTTCGTTTATTATACTTGCCGCATTATATTCACAGTCGGCAACACGGATTTCAGGGGTTGCCGCCGCACATTTTATAAAGCCGTCTTTCATAAAAATCACCATTCTTTTTTCAGTTTTATAGTGTTAAGACATACACTATTTATTATAAACCTTTTCAGTGAAAAATGCAAGTACTTTACTGAAAAAAACAGCTTGTCCGACACCTGTTGTGGTTTTGTGCAAAAGTGAAGATTTTTTTGCCAAACACCTTGAAATAATTTGAGAATGATGATATAATAGAAGTAAGTATAATTTTAACATAATGTCCCTTGCAGAATCATCTGCAACAGGAATAATCAGGCTGCTTGTTATGGCGGCAAAAAACTGTTACGGAGGCGATTTGATGGAGTTTGTAAGCGAACGCACAGCGTTTACGATGATTTCCGACCTTATTGTAAAGGCGGGAGTATCCCTGTATAATGCGGTGAAATACATTTATATGGTTGCTGATAAGGATTTCTACAACATCAATGTAAAGGATATTTTCAAGATTACCCTTAAAAATATCTCCGATACTACCGCACTCAGCAACACAGGCATAAAGCTTGACAACGAGCGGTGCAGGGAGATGGCAAGTCCTGAATACGAGCGTGTGCTGTCGCTGATGGTATACTCTTTTGCAGTTCGTCTGCCTGAACTGAAAAATTACAAAACACGTAGCGGAGCGCTAAACGATAAGCAGATTAAGGCAATCTACGATATGGTTATCCAGAAGGGTGCAGGAAATTACGAAAACGTAATCGCTGACGACTTCGAGGAAATCCGCCGTATGGTAAAGATGGGTAGGCCTGTTCCAGCTTATGACGCAGAGTGGTTCAAGGGGTATATCTACGGATATGTTCCTGCGCTTGCAAGCGTAAGCAACAAGAACTTGTTCCTGCTTGGTAGCTGCGACATACTTTTCACACTATTCTACTCTTCGCTTGAAGAAGAACTTGAAAGACTGCTGAATTCACTTTCAGCCCAGGGCTGATTTGTTTAGGGAGGTTTGAATTATGAGCAAGGTTAAAATTTGTGCAGACAGCGTCTGCGATTTGTCTGAAGAACTGAAAGAACGTTATGACATCAGCGTTGTGCCGCTTTATGTAAGATGCGGCGACCTCAGTATGAGAGATGGCGTTGAAATTACCCAGAAAGAGGTTTTTGCACATTACCGTTCAACAGGAAAACTGTGTGCAACTGCCGCTGTGAATATTGTTGACTTTGCTGAGTTCTACAAAGAGCAGCTTAAGAGCTATGATGAATTGATAATGATTACTATAAGTTCTGAGTTTTCTGCTACATACCAGAATGCCTGCATTGCCGCAGAGGATTTTCCGAATGTGCGTGTTGTAGACAGCCGCAACCTCTCCACAGGTGAGGGTCTTGTAACTATTGCTGCGGCAAAGCTTGCACGGCAGGGACTCAATGCCGATGAAATTGTTGCAAAGCTGTCGGATATTATCCCGAGAGTTGACGCTTCGTTCTTCGTTGCAAATGTTGAGTATCTGCACAAGGGTGGAAGATGTTCTTCTATCGCCGCATTGGGTGCAAATCTGCTTAAACTCAGACCGTGCATTGAAGTAAGCAACGGTAAGATGAAGGTTGTCAAGAAATATCGTGGCAGTCTTGATAAAACAATTGTGGATTATGTCAAGGACAGATTGTCAAACATTGAAGCTGAGGAGGATCTTATTTTCGTAACACATACCACAAGTGATGCTTATGCTTCAAAGGCGGCTGAAGAAGTGAAGAAGTACAAGCAGATCAAGGAAATTGACATTACTGACGCAGGCTGTACAGTGGCTTCGCACTGCGGCGAGGATACTCTCGGAGTATTGTTTATCAGAAAGTAAAAGTGTGCAATTGTGTTATAACAGAACAAGATGACAAGGAGTTAATTTAATGAGCGAAATAAGAGATATAAACCTGTGGGAAAGCGGCGCAAGAAAAATTGAGTGGGTAAAGCGCAATATGCCGCTTCTCAACGGAATTGAAAAGGAGTTTGCCGAAACAAAACCGTTCGCAGGGCTGAAGGTTGCACTGTCTGTACACCTTGAGGCTAAGACAGCGTATCTTTGCAAAGTGCTTGCGGCTGGCGGAGCTGAGATGTATATAACAGGCTCTAATCCTCTGTCTACTCAGGATGATGTTGCGGCGGCACTTGTTCACGATGGACTTAACGTATTTGCGTGGTACAACTCCAATGAGGAGGAATATCACCGTCATATCGGTGCTGTTATCAACGCTGAGCCGAATATCATAATCGACGATGGCGGCGACCTTGTAAATCTTATCCACAACGAGCGCACCGACCTTATCCCGAATGTTATCGGCGGCTGTGAGGAAACAACCACAGGAATTATCCGCCTTCAGGCAATGGACAAGGCTGGCGCACTGAAATTCCCGATGGTGCTGGTGAATGACGCAGACTGCAAGCATCTGTTCGACAACCGCTACGGCACAGGTCAGTCTGTGTGGGATGGTATCAACAGAACTACCAACCTCATCGTGGCTGGAAAGAACGTTGTTGTTGCAGGCTACGGCTGGTGCGGCAAGGGTGTTGCAATGCGTGCAAAGGGTCTGGGTGCTGAGGTTATCGTAACCGAGATAGACCCCATAAAGGCAATGGAAGCGGTTATGGACGGCTTTAAGGTAATGCCTATGCGTGAGGCGGCAAAGGTCGGCGATTTCTTCGTTACTGTTACCGGCTGTGCAGACGTAATCGGTGAAGAAGCGTTCCTCAATATGAAGGACGGCGCAATCTGCTGTAATGCAGGTCACTTTGACGTAGAAGTAAATATGGCAAAGCTGCGTGAAATCGCAACTGACAGCTATGTTGCACGCAATAATATTATGGGATACAAGCTCTCAAACGGCAATACTGTGTATGTTATTGCAGAGGGCAGACTTGTAAATCTTGCCGCAGGCGACGGACACCCTGCGGAAATTATGGATATGAGCTTTGCTATTCAGGCATTGTCTGCTGAATATATGGCAAAGAACGGTGCGGCACTCAAGAACGGTGAGTCTATGACCATCAACGTTCCTAAGGAAATTGACCGTAAGGTTGCCGAGCGCAAGCTGAATGCGTGGGGCATTACCATAGACAAGCTTACCGCTGAACAGGAGAAGTATCTTGGCAGTTGGGAAGTGTAAGCTGTTTTTCTCCGACCTTGACGGCACGCTGATTTTCTCTGCAAAGCACAGAAAAGACGGTGATATCGTCGTGGAGAAAAAAGACGGAGAGTCGATAACGTGCATATCGCCGAAGCAAAGTGAGTTGTTTCCGCTTTTGTCTGAGGCGGTTGTTCCGCTCACTACAAGAAGCATTGAGCAGTACAAGCGCATTGTGATAGAAGGTTTTTCCCCGAAGTATGCGCTGTGTTCAAACGGCGGAATATTGCTGGTTGATGGCATTCCCGATGAGGAATGGCGCAGACAGTCCGAGAAACTCTATGAACAGGCGGCTGACGAAATCGCACATTTCCGCACACTGCTTGAAAACGACAAGCACAGAAGCTTTGAAATTCGTCTTGTAGACGGGCTTTTTCTGTTCACGAAAAGCGAAAATCCTCAGTTGACGCTTGATTATCTTGGCGAGGGCGAGCTGTGCGATTGCTTTTCAACAGGGCAGAAGGTGTATGTTGTACCGAAATCGCTTGGCAAGGGCGAGGCTGTGAAGCGTTTTACAGAGCGGCTTGCGTTTGATGGAGAGATTATCTGTGCAGGCGACAGCCTTATGGACGTTTCAATGCTGAATATGGCAGACACGGCGATATTTACGGATATTATCCCATCAGAGCTTGTTCTGGCAGGGAATAAGGAAATCCGCCCTGTGGACGGTTTCTATAACTATGTAACGCAAAGAGTTTACGAAGAACGTCATTTTACTATGAGGTGAAAAAAGTGTTTAATATTCTGGTTGCAGACGACCAGCCTAATATTCGTCGGCTGTATGAGCATACGCTTGAAAAAAACGGTTATCGTGTGTTTTCGGCTGAAAATGGCGAGGAAGCTCTTGCGGTACTGGAAAAAGAACATATCGACATCGTTATCCTTGATGTGATGATGCCGAAAATGGACGGTTTTACGTGCTTGCAAACAATAAGAGAGTCTGGCAGTGCGATACCCGTGCTTATCATAACGGCAAAGGACAGCGCACAGGACTTGCGGCGGTCGTTTATGCTTGGCACTGACGACTATATGGTAAAACCCGTTGACGAAATTGAAATGTTACTCAGAATAAAGGCGCTGTTAAGGCGTAGCAAGATAGCGGAGGAAAAGCGGCTGGTTATAGGCGGTACGGAGCTTGTCTACGACTCGTTTACGCTGAAAAAGGACGGAACTGAACAGGTTCTTCCTCGTAAGGAATTTCAGATTTTGTTCAAGCTGCTGTCGTTTCCTGGAAAGACCTTTACCCGTCAGAATATTATGGACGAATTCTGGGATATGGACTCCGACAGCGAGGAAAGAACAGTTGATGTACATATAAAGCGTCTGCGTGAACGCCTCAGCACAAACGACGATTTTGAGATAGTAACAGTGCGTGGTCTGGGCTACAAGGCCGTAAGAAAAGAGGATAAGCAATGAAAATAAAATGTCCTGTGTGCGGTTATCTTACTGTTGAGGGAAACTGGGATATCTGCCCCGTGTGTTTCTGGGAAATGGGAGATATTACCGACGAGAATGAGAAAAGCTCTGCAAACCACGGACTTACTCTTGCTGAAGCAAAACAGAACTATGCTGATTTCGGTGCTTGCTGTGAGCGGCTGATTAAAAGCTGCCGTCCGCCGTATGCAGATGAAATGCCCGACGGCAAGCCTTATGGAGCGGCTGAAAAGGCGGCTATGGATAAGTATTTAAATCCCTTTTTCAGGAGTATTCTTGAGCAGGACAGAAGTCCTGTTGTTGTATGTAATCTGATGCACGACATCATCTATATGAATGCTTCCTCAAAGGAGCATTACAAGCGGTTCAATGTGCGTGAGGGTGATAGTCTGCTTGACTGCCATAACCCACGTTCACGTGAGATGATAGAAAAGGTAGTCGAGTGGTTTTCCAAAAGCCCCGACAACAACCTGATTTACACTTATCGTAATGACAAGGAAAACAAGGACGTATATATGGTAGCGCTCCGCAGCGAGGAAAATGAGCTTATCGGCTATTACGAAAAGCACGAATACAGAAACGCAGAAACTATGAATTTATACGATTTCAGATGAAAAAGAAACGGAATAAAAGAAAGCCGTTCGGCTTGGTAAACCGCTTGGGAATGAAGCTTATGCTTCTGACGCTTGCAATTATTCTTGCGGCGGAATTATCGGCGTTTACCGCAACTATTGTATTTGATATGATTATGGGCGGCACTAGTGAGACCACTGAGATTATAGGTCTTATTGCCGCCAGTATTGTAATAGGTGCATTGCTTGCGTTTATTGCGGCGAATGCTTTCCTGAAGCCGTTGTCGGAGCTTATCAAGGCTACCAAACGTGTAACCAACGGCGATTACACCGTCCGTCTTGAACCCGATATGTGGGCAAGGCACACCGTAAGGGAGCTGAAAGAGCTTATCTCAGACTTCAACGAAATGACGGAAGAGCTCCAGAATACGGAGCTTTTCAGAAACGATTTCATTTCGTCGTTTTCGCACGAGTTTAAAACTCCGCTTGTTTCCATAAGGGGCTTTGCAAGGGAGCTGTATGAAGGCGACCTCACTGACGAGCAGCGCAGGGAGTTTTCTAAGATTATCCTTGATGAAACTGAGTTCTTGTCTGTGCTGTCGCAGAACACTCTGCTGATGACAAGCCTTGAAAACTGCGACATCATCACGAATAAAACGCTTTTTTCACTTGACGAACAGCTTCGCACCTGTATGCTCACCCTTGAGCCGCAATGGACTGAAAAGAATATTGAAATTGATATGGACGGTCTGAGCGAGGTTGATTTCTACTGGAACGAGCATTTTCTCTCGCACGTGTGGTACAACCTGTTCGGCAATGCTGTGAAATTCACTGACGAGGGCGGTCTTATAAAGGTTTCCTGCGAGAAAAGGGGAGAGTATGTTTTCGTTACCGTATCCGACAGCGGCTGCGGTATTCCCGAAAACGCACTTTCGCACATATTTGAAAAGTTCTATCAGGCAGACAGCTCACACGCAACAAAGGGCAACGGACTGGGCTTGTCGCTGGTGAAAAGAATTGTTGATATGTGCGGCGGCGAAATAACTGTTTCTTCGCAGGTAGGCAAGGGAACAGAGTTTGTAGTAAAGCTGAAATGCGAAAAATATAAACAAATCGAACCAACTGAATAAAATATTACTGATGGGGCTGATATTGCAAATGTGGTATCAGCGCTGAAAATAAGGAGGTATTGATATGAGCGAGGTATACGAAAAGCTGATGCGTTGTTATTCGGCAGTTAAGGAGAAGATTTCTTTCAAGCCGCAGCTTGCCCTTATTCTGGGTAGCGGATTGGGTGATTTCTGCGACACCCCCGAATGTATGGAGATTGTGGAAACACTTGATTACAGCGACATTCCCGAATTTCCGAAAAGCACAGTGCAGGGTCACAAGGGACGCTTTGTGTTCGGATACTGCAAGGGTGTGCCGATTGTGGCAATGCAGGGAAGAGTGCATTTCTATGAGGGATATCCTGTTCAGGATGTGGTGCTTCCGATACGGCTTATGCACCTTATGGGAGCGAAAACCCTGTTTCTGACAAATGCGGCTGGAGGAATAAATCCGGCATTCAAGGCTGGCGACTTTATGATGATTTGCGACCAGATTTCAATGGCTGTGCCGTCGCCTCTTATCGGTGCGAACATTGAAGAGCTCGGAACACGCTTTCCTGATATGAGCGAGATTTACAGCAAACGTCTGCGTACAATAATCGAAAATTCTGCGGCGGCAGAGGGCGTTCCGCTTCAGCGTGGAACTTACCTTCAGACAACTGGCCCTAACTACGAAACACCCGCTGAAATCCGTGCCTACGGCAGACTTGGCGCAGACGCAGTGGGAATGTCAACAGCTGTTGAGGCTATTGCGGCTCGTCACTGCGGAATGGAAATCTGCGGTATTTCGTGTATTTCCAACCTTGCTTCGGGTATTTCGGCAAATCCGCTCTCTCACGCAGAGGTGCAGGAAACAGCCGACAGAGTAGCGCCGCTTTTCAGAAAACTGGTTGCAAGGGCAATAAGCGAAATCGTAAAGTAACTACGTATCAGGAGGTTAATTATGGCAGGACTGATTGACGAAAATGTACGTTTTCACCTTAAGATAAGAAACGGCGATGTGGGAAGATACGTCATTCTCCCAGGCGACCCCGGCAGAGTGCCGAAAATCGCCGAGTATCTCACCGACGCTAAGCAGATAGCACAGAACCGTGAATATAACATCTACACAGGCTACCTCAACGGAGTACAGGTCAGCGTGTGTTCAACAGGTATAGGCGGCCCGTCTGCGGCAATTGCCGTGGAGGAGCTTATCGACAGCGGAGCAGATACGTTTATCCGTGTAGGAACAAGCGGCGGAATTGATTTGTCGGTGTTCGGCGGAGATTTGGTTGTAGCGTCTGCGGCGATAAGAGCAGAGGGCACAAGCTATGAGTATCTTCCGCAGGGGTATCCGTCCGTGGCAGACTTTGACGTAACATGTGCGCTGGCACAGGCGGCAAAGGAGCTGTCGTCGGGCGATATCGGCGACCGCTATCACGTTGGCGTTGTTCACTCAAAGGACAGCTTTTACGGCGAAACCAATCCCGAGCGTTCGCCTGTGTGCGACAATATCCGTGAGCGTTGGAATGCGTATGTAAACTGTGGTTGCCTTACCTCCGAAATGGAGTGTGCGGCGATTTATGCCGTGGGCTTATCCCGTGGCGACTGGCAGCACAGAATACGCTGTGGTGCGGTGCTTACTGCTTTGTGGAATGCTGAACGCTCAAAGCAGGGACTCCCCGACACAATGACCCACGACTCCACAAGAGGAATAAAGTGTGCGATAAGAGCCATCGAACTGCTTATCGAGCAGGATAACAAGAAATAAAATCAGCCCTCTGAAATTTTCAGATGGCTATGCAGAAGTATCAGAAAGCCGCTTTTGATGTTTGTCAAAAGTGGCTTTGCTTATGGAGTTGATTTTTCGTTTCAGATATGTTATAATTAACTGACCGATAAGCTTGAATTTGACGAGGTGATTGAGTGAAAACTTATACAATTTGTGGAAGCATGAAATTTGCGGAAGATATGAAAAAAATTGCTTATGACCTTGAAATAAGTAAAGGATATAATATATTACAATGTGTTTATTGTGAAGATAATATTGTTCCGACTGAAGATGAACTTTTAAAACTTGCAGATGCTCATTACAGAAAAATAGATTTAAGTGATGGAATATATGTTGTAAATATAGATGGTTATATTGGAACATCTGTGAAAAAAGAAATTGAATATGCTGAAATGCATGGAAAAGAAGTATTGTATCATTACAATCGGTAGATTTTAATTTGTAAAGCAGTTAGATAAATTCCAATTATTCTAATTGAATATAAACAAAAACCAGAGAAGACCACATTCTTCTCTGGTTTTGCTTTTTTGAAACTATCTGCCTTAGTTCAGAGGCGTAATTTTATTTACTGGACTTGCCCTTGTTCTTTGATTTCTTCCCCGAAGTGTTTATGGCTTTGTATTCACCGCCGAGGACGGACGGAGCGGCGGCATTTTCTTCTGAAATTCGCTTTTCAACCCATTTCGGGAAGTTTATCAGAAACATAATTGTAATCGTGATAACAGTTATGAACAGACACGGCATATACAGCTCTGACGGGCCTCTGCTGTCAGGCACAGCTCTGAACAGACTTTCAAAACTGCTGTACAGAATAAGAGTGCCGACCGCCGCAATCGTATGGATTACAGCCGCCGCTTTTGACTTGCCGAACATAACCACAAACAGCCCGATAATATAGATAACCGAAGTGACCAGCCATATTACGAGAACAGGGCTGTCAGCGAAGATTTCAGCGTCCTCGCCTTTACCTAGGAGAATTGGTCCGAATATTCCAAGACACACGGCAAATATCGTGGTGAGGGCAATTTCAGCGAGCTTCAGTACGATAACTGCTATTTTTGCCGCACCCTCGCCCTGGTCTTTAACGAAAAAGAAGTAGCTTTCCTTGAGTTGTGCCGGCTTTTTCTGTTGTTTTTTCGATGTTTTGATTTTCTTCGCCATAATCTATCCTTTTGCTTATCTGGTGTCGTCCTTGTAGCCCCAGCGGTCTATGCCCGATTTGCGGATTGCTCCGAAAATTCTCTGCTTTATACCCTTATCATTATGCTCAAGGTTTGCAAGAAATTCCTTTGTTGTCTGTCGGGTAGTGGCTTTGTCAACGGGACACTTGGATTTCACTATCTCGAAATTATTCCGCTTTGCACAAGCTGTTACAGCGTGTTCGGGTGCAAAAACCAACGGGCGAATTACCGTGATATCCTTGCGTGAAAGATACGAAATCGGGGCAAAACAGCCTATTCTGCCTTCCTTGAAAAGGTTCATCACGAAGGTTTCCAGTGCGTCGTCGTTGTTGTGACCGAGGGCGAGTTTGTTACACCCAAGCTCCTTTGCCGCATCGTGAAGCGCACCTCTGCGCATTTTCGCACACAGCGAGCACGGCGAAGGCTCCTTGCGTATATCGAACACAATCTCGCCGATATCGGTGCGTATCAGCTTGAATTCAACCCCAAGCTGTTCGCACAGGCGTTCAACAGGGGAGTAGTCGGTTTCCACGCCGCCAAAACGAGGGTCAAGCGTAATTGCCGCTATATCAAATTTCTTTTCGTAAAACCGCCTCAAGCCAGCAAGTCCTGCAAGCAGCACAAGGCTGTCCTTGCCGCCCGAAACGCCCACTGCGATTTTGTCGCCGTCGTCAATCAGGTCAAACTCCTGACAGGCACGGCGGAGATATCCATAAATCTTCTGCATTCTAACCTCGTTTAATCTTAAATCTCGTAGGACATAAACTCACTGCCGCTGAAATCCTTCCACACAAAACGCTTGTTCTCGTAGAATACATAGCAATGCGGAGTGTTTTCCTTGGGGATTGCAACTGAGCCTACTCCAAGACAGTGAACGCCGTTGATAAACTCCGCTTTCGGGATATGTGTGTGACCATAAAGCATAACCGCATTTTCCGTAAGCGGCGGAATTGACTGAGGATTGTGGTGATGTCCGTGCGTGAGGAAAAACTCTCTGCCGTCAGCGAAAATCATCGCACTCTCCTGAAGTATCGGGAAATCAAGCACCATCTGGTCAACCTCTGCGTCGCAGTTGCCACGAACGCACAGCAGATGAGGTTTTACTTCGTTCAGCAGAGTTATCACCTTTTTGGGGGCATATCCGTCGGGAAGGTCGTTTCTTGGTCCGTGATAAAGCAAATCACCAAGCAGACAAAGCTTATCGGGATTTTCACGCTTGTATGCCTCAATTGTATGCTTGCACCACAGCTCTGACCCGTGAATATCAGACGCGAACATCAGTTTCATAAAACCGCCCCTTATCTCAAATAAATTTCATAGCAAGCTCCGTGAGGAAAACGCCTGCACACGCACAGACTGCAACCGTGAGCAGTCCACGCTCAAAAAACGCCAGTACAACCGCCACTGTAAATCCAGCCACGGCGCTGATAATGCCATTGGAGCTGTAGAATACAGCGGGAATTGTCATTGCCGCAAGCACAGCATAAGGCACGTAGTACAGAAAGTTCATCAGAAACTGCGAGGTAATCTTTTTCCTGAAAGCCGCAAGCGGTATCATACGCACGAGGTAGGTGACAAGCGCCATTACCGCAACGCTGATAAACAGGTATAATGTATTATTCATTTGCTGCCGCCTCCTCGTTTATTTTGCGTGGGAACAGCAATGCTCCAGCCGCCGCCGCAATCACCGTGCAGATGATGATTGAAATTCCGTCTGAAATAAAGTCGAATGCGGGGATATAGTAGACTATACAGCTAAGCACGGCCGCAAGCACTACGGTAAACAGCACACCGATATTCTTGCGTGCAGGCGGCACGATAATTGCGATAAACATTCCGTAGATTGCGATACCCAGAGCCGATTTCAGCGCTTCGGGGAGAATGCTTCCGAGAAATGCGCCAGCCGCAGTTCCGCCGCCCCAGAATATGTAAGGCAGAAGAATAAGCCCGTACATATAGCGAGGGGGGATGTCCTTGTCCTTGCCCGACGCAACCGCAAACACTTCGTCGGTAATACCGAACGACGCCGCTATTCTGTGCCACAGGTTGAACTTGTCGTCCAGCTTCTGTGAAAGCGACAGGCTCATCAGCGAGTAACGCATATTGATAATAAGCTGTGCGAGAGCCATTTCTATATAGCCGCCGCCTGACGCTATTATGCCTATTCCTGCCACCTGACCTGCACTTGTAAGATTTGTAAGCGAAATAAGAATTGCAGTTATCGCAGGGATACCCATATTAACAGCGGTAATGCCAAACGTGAAGGACACTGAAAGATATCCCAGTGCGATAGGCAGACCATCTTTTATTCCGTCCCTGAAACGGAGCTTTTGTTTCATTTTTCATCTTCCTTGCTTTTGAAATACCTATTTATTTTATCACATCTGCGCTTATTTTTCAATAGGTTTTCAAAATCTTTGCTTGATTGTGAACGCTGAAAAGACGTGATTTCCGCTTTTTGCATCGGCTGGTCGGGCGGATTTTCCATAAATTTTCCGAACCCCCTTGACATTTGCGTTAAAATGTGGTAGAATAATCACGTTGTTCAGGTTGTCTGAGGTTTATAAGATGACAAACAGAAATGGAAGTTTAGCTCAGCTGGGAGAGCATCTGCCTTACAAGCAGAGGGTCGGGGGTTCGAGCCCCTCAACTTCCACCATATACAGAAACACTCCGATTTCTCGGAGTGTTTTTCATAATATCAAGCTTTGTTTTTCGTTTCATAATTCATTCACATCGTTTGAATCTAGCGTTAAATTCTTTTTCGGATGTAAATATATCGGAATCAGTAAACCTAGCTTCATAT
>JAZQBH010000284.1:0-1820 GCA_045545655.1 Oscillospiraceae bacterium | reverse complement strand
GTTATTGCCTCGATATTGATGGTCTTGGAGTAGTTTTCAAGCAGAATTTCCTGTCTTGCGTGAAGCTCGATTTCGCTGTATACTCCGAACTTTGTGAACACCTCAACATTCTTGGGTGCTACAATTGACGGAATTGCGTCTACTGAGGATACGAGATTTGCAAGTCCACGCTTTTCAGCCTCGGCTGTCCAGTCGTCGCTGTAGCCGTTGCCGTTGAAGATAACACGCTTGTGTGCCTTGATTGTTCTTACAAGCAGATCGTGAAGTGCGCTGTTGAAATCCTCAGCGCCCTCAAGCTCCTTAGCAAACTCAGTAAGCGAATTTGCAACGATAGTATTGAGGAATGTATTCGGACCAGCAACGTTCAGTGAAGAACCAACCATTCTGAACTCGAACTTATTACCTGTGAATGCAAACGGCGATGTACGGTTTCTGTCAGTGGAATCCTTCGGGAATTCAGGCAGCGAGGAAACACCCACGTTGAACATCTGCTTGCCCTCAGAGGTGTATTCCTTGCCCTCAACAAGAGCGTCAACAATCGCCTGAAGCTCCTCACCAAGGAAAATCGAGATTATTGCTGGCGGCGCTTCGTTTGCGCCAAGTCTGTGGTCGTTGCCAGGTGCGGCAACGGACAATCTCAGCAGGTCGGAATACTCGTCAACAGCCTTGATAATAGCCGCAAGGAATGTAAGGAACTGCGCATTCTGAACGGGGTCTTTACCAGGGTCAAGCAGATTTCTGCCGTCGTCGGTTGAAAGGCTCCAGTTATCGTGCTTACCTGAACCGTTAATACCAGCAAAAGGCTTTTCGTGCAGCAGACATACAAGGTTATGCTCAAGGGCAACCTTCTTCATAACCTCCATAGTAAGCTGGTTCTGGTCGGATGCAAGGTTTGCAGGACCAAACAACGGAGCCATCTCGTGCTGAGAGGGGGCAACCTCGTTGTGCTTTGTTTTTGAGGCAATGCCGAGCTTCCAGAGGTGCTCGTCAAGGTCCTTCATATATGCGGCTACTCTGTCCTTGATAGAACCGTAGTAGTGGTCGTCAAGCTCCTGACCCTTGGGTGCGGGTGCGCCGAAAAGGGTTCTGCCTGTGAAGATAAGGTCTTTTCTACGGTCGTAAGCAGCTTTGTCTACAAGGAAGTATTCCTGCTCAGCACCAACTGTCGGAACTACACGCTTTGTTGTGGTGTTGCCGAACAGACGGAGAATTTTCAGCGCCGCATCAGAAATAGCGTCCATAGAACGCAGAAGCGGTGTTTTCTTGTCCAGTGCCTCACCAGAATAAGAATAGAAAGCAGTAGGTACATAAAGTGAGCCGTTCTTAACAAATGCGTAGGAAGTAGGGTCCCAAGCAGTATAACCACGTGCCTCAAATGTAGCACGGATACCGCCGTTGGGGAAGCTGGACGCATCAGGCTCGCCCTTGATAAGTTCCTTGCCCGAAAATTCCATAATGACAGTGCCGTCGCCCATAGGCGAGATAAAGGTGTCGTGCTTTTCGGCGGTGATACCAGTCATCGGCTGGAACCAGTGTGTATAGTGTGTTGCCCCCTTTTCGATCGCCCAATCCTTCATAGCAGACGCTACCACATCAGCAATAGAGCTGTCAAGCTCCTTGCCCTCTGCGATAGTTTTCTGCAATGCCTTGAAGATATTCTTGGGAAGACGCTGTTTCATCGTTTCCTCGTTGAACACGTCTATGCCGAACTGGTCTACAACATTAAAAAAATCGCTCATAATCTACTCCTTGATTAAGCGGACTGCTTTTCACAAGTCCGTATAATAAAAAAGCGGTGCACAAAACAAGCCAATATATCA
>JAZQBH010000283.1:0-15857 GCA_045545655.1 Oscillospiraceae bacterium | reverse complement strand
TCTATGAAGGATACCCGCCTGAAGCTTGGCGTTCTCGCAATAAATGCAGGGTATATGACGGCGGCTCAGGTTGAAACCGCCCACATCCAGCAGCAGAGAGTCGACAAGCGTATCGGCGATGTTATGGTTGAAATGGGCTTCCTTACAAGAGAACAGATTGAAGAGCTTTTCAATACTCAGCCGTCAGGTCACCTTCTTCTGGGACAAGCCCTGGTGGACAAGGGTTATATGACACACGAGCGGTTTGAAAGTGCAATCAATTCGTATAAGACTGAACACAGCATTTCTGATGATGATATCGCAAATGAAAGCGATGATACTTCCAGAAAATTTGTTGACCAGTTCTATAAATTCAGCGGAGAAAAGTACGGGGATATGGTTGATTACGTTTCGCTTCTTTTCAAGAATATTATCCGTTTTATCGGCGACGATTTCACTCCTCTGAACGCTCTGCCTGTAGGCGGACCGATGAACAACTGTATCGTTCAGAAAACTGGCGGCGGATTAGAGCTTGTTTGTGCTGTTCAGGCGAACGATAGCGCTATGGCGGTTTTTGCTTCAAGATTTGCTAAAGAAGAGATTACCGAGAACGATGAATATTCGCAGGCTTGTGTAAGCGAATTCATCAACCTCCACAACGGCTTGTTTGCGGTGAATATGTCCAACGACAAGGGCACTGTGGTAAAACTTCAGCCGCAGTATATGTGCGATGAATTGAAGAAGGAAGAAGTTGACGGCGGTTGCATTATCCCGATAAACTTCTCGTTCGGAACCGTTAATTTCGTAATCAAAATCTAATAACTTCATTGAAACAATATTAAACCTCCCCGATCGGGGAGGTTTTTTGTGTATTACGTTCCGCTGTTATCGCCTATCCGCCAGAACAGCCTTTTCGCAATGACATAGGTGCAGTTTGTAGCGTTCGGGGAAATCAGCCTCGCTTCGGTGTAGACGGCGGGGTTGAAGTGTTCGTGGTCAGCCCATACTATCAGCTGGTCGTCACGGGTTTTACCGAGAAGGTCGGTGTGAAAAGCCAGATACGCACCGAAAATATCGCAGAAATAGCATTCCTGCCAGCCCACGATACTGCACTTGTGCACTCCCGTGAAATGCAGTTCAATCGGAGAACCCCACTGACTATGCAGCGTCATATCAACGATATGCTCGTGCTCGTCGCCGTTTGCCATACCGCCATTTTCGTCAACATAAGCGCCGCTTGAATAGTTCACGGATACGATACAGCTGTCGTGAAAGCCGCAACATTTCTTCATAAGTTCGTCAATGTCAGTTTCGGTTTTGATTTCGTTCCACATATTTACCTCTTGAAAAGCACTTCGGATTTGTTATATTTAAGGGACTGCCCTCAGCAGTCCCTTGTTTTGTTATTGTAGCCGTCACACGGGTCACACCAGCGAATTGAAATCGGGCAGTTCGTCGAGGGTGATTGTATGTGTGTGATTGTAGAAATTCTTCATCTTTTGAACGGAGTTGTATTCCTCAGAGAGTGCGCCGCTGCTGTTAAGCGTGTAGTTTCCGCTTTCGGGCGCTGCCCACAGCCACACTGCGTTGTCACGGTGCATATAGTCGGGATTCGGAAGAACATCGCACCCTGTCACAGCCATAGGTCTGCGGTGCGGTGCGTGTTCGGCAAGCGCTGAAAATCTTCCTGCATAGGAATAATCCGTAGACTCATAAAACCGCTGACCGATAATATCCACCATTCCGTCAGGGAAGTATCCCATATCGCTGCCGTTCCACACCCAGATAAGGCATTTCAGCTTGTGATAATTGGTAAGTCTGTCGAAAACAAACCGCCACAAATTCTGATACATCTCGGGGTCTGTTCCCCACCAGAACTGCCCCGAATCGCCCTCGGGGAGCGGCGCAAACAGGATAGTCTGCCCCTGTTCGTCAAACAGCTTGAAAATAGCCGCCAGCTTGTCAACATCCTTTATCATCGCCGCAAGTTCAGGGGAGATAAAGCCGTTTGTCAGCAGAGTTTCAAGCTCTGCGTCGCCTAGCTGTGCCGCATTTTCGGGGGTCTGATTTCTGAAAAGGTCGGCGGTGTTGAGGTCGCCCACGTTGACGCCCCTCGTGTAATTCGGCGAAAACCAGTGCCACGTGTACATCTGAAGTCCGCCGTTTTTAGTCCATTCAAGGGCAACCTCGGTTTCGTCCTTCAGACGGTCCTCGTTCTGCTTGTCGCCAAGCATTGCATAAGCAAGCTCGCTTGAACGTATCGCCGGATAGCGCCCTGTTGCGTTGTACACTGCGTCTATCTCAACGTTTGCGGCAGGTGAGGTGTTCTGAGCGGTTAGCGTTGATTTTCCGTACATTTCCGCAAGATACCTCATCACGTTTACCGTGTGCAGTGACGCATAAGTGGACACGCACGCCGACGTGATATCGTAATAACTTTCGGGCACTTCTGAGGAATTTTCGGCTATGATGAAATCAATGTCAGCCTTGCCGTCGTTTACGATGAATTTCAGAATGTTCTGACCTGCCTCAAGGAAAATATGGTCGATGGTAATGTATTCAAACACATATTCGGGCTTTTCTTCGGTCTGCTCGTATTTCGGCACGAAGTAGGTGCCTGTCTTTTCGCCGTTTGCTTCAAGCGAAATTGCCGCACCCGTTTCCGAACGTACAGCAAGCACAATTCTGTAGTGCTGAGTGGTGTTCGCATTAAGAATATGGGTAAGCGTGCCGCCGCTTCTGAGCTTTACATAGCCTGTTCCGTTGAACTCTCCTACATTGCTGAGCGTGCCGTCATACACCGCACCCTCTGCGCTGAGGATAACACGGAAACTCTGCTCAAACTTGAATGGCTCGGTTATTGTTATCTCATTGTAGACGGGCTTCTGCGTGCTCTGCGAAGAGTTTGTTTCCGCATCGGGAATGCTTGGCGTACTGCTCGTCTGCGGTTGGTCGGGGATAGGCGTACAGCCGCACAGCAGTGAAAATGCCGTTATCAGCCCTATAAATTTAGCCGTTTTCTTCATTTTGTTCCTTATTCTATGATAATGTAATCGCCGTCGTTGATAACCTCGTCAAGGCGTGCGATTTTGCCGTTTATGGTAACGACATCTGCGGTTTTAAGCAGTTCGGTAGGGTTGTCCGAAAATACAGCAAGCACGTCGAGGAAAATGGGAAGAGTGCCGTCTGCACGTTTCGGGAATACCGATTTGATGTCGTTTACAGTAATAGTAATGCCGTCGCTGTCGGATGGTTGTTCGTCTGCTTTGCTTTCGGTGATTTCCGAGGGAAGAACAGCCGTTGTCTGCTCAGCCGCCACGGGAGCGGCTTCGGACTTTGCTACGGGAGTAACAGTGGCAACGGGAGCAACAGGAGCGGGCGGAACAGTTTCCTTCACTTCGGGTTTCGCACTCGCCGAGGTGATGACATCTCCGCTGTGCAGTCGGTAATCAGGGGTGCGTGGCTCGTCGTTTACGAGGTATTCACCCGACGGAATGTTCTGCGATTTCAGCAACTCTCCGAGCGTTTTTATGGAAACGAGCGAGATTACATCGTCGTTCTGAATGCGGCGGTCGGTGGTGATTTCCCTGTCGTTTACAAGCAGGTAGCAACCCGCACGGAGCTTGTTTCCAAGCAGAGTAACGGTGGTTGACTTGATAGCAGAAAAATCGAAGTATTCCGACAGCTTTGCCACAGCGTCTGTGCCCTTTTGTGCAATATCAACGGTAATCTCATCGCCCTTTTTAACGTTGGTGTTAAGCGAGGCAAGCTCTCCGTTCACCTTGATTTCAGAAGGCTTTGCGGGTGTGCCACGGAGTAGCTTCTTTTCGCCCGAAATGGTGAACGAAAGCGATTTTCCAGCGCCAGCGATAAGGTTTTCGGGCTTTATCTTCGCAATCGGGAGAAGTTCAAACACCGTAAGACGTGAGGTGTCGGGCGCACGGTATTTCTTGCCGTTTATGGTTATAGTCGTGAAATCATAGCTTACGCCCTCGCCGGCACTGATGGCAATGCCGATGGGGGTGGAATGCTCGCCGTCAAGCGCAAGGCTGTTCGGGGCGATTATGCCACGCAGAGTTTCACGGCTGCCGGCTACTATCCGTGATTTATCCATACCAAGCTCACGGGAGAGCAGTTCGGGCAGTTCACGCAACTTGCTGCTGCCGCCTACAAGGAACACCGCCTGAGGTGCTTTTCCGTTTGCGCTGAGTATCTCCTGTGAAATAGCCGCCGCAAGCTGCTGTACAGCTGGACGGATAATTTCGTCGATTTCCTCTGAGGTTAGTTTGCCCTCGATAGCGAGAATATTCTTGTATGTAACCTGCTTATCGGACGAGGTTTTGATGTTCTCGGCAGTGACGAAATCCACAAGCAGAGTTTTCATAAGCTGTTCGGTAACCTCGTCGCCTGCGATGGTTGCCATTCCGTAGGCGGAAATGCTTCCGTCGTCTGAGATTGCAACGTCAGCCGTACCTGCACCTATATCGCACAGGGCTATGTTGATAACACGCAAATCAGAGGGAACAACCGCATTCATAGCGGCGATAGGCTCAAGGGTAAGCCCCGAAACCTCCATTCCGGCGCCCTCTACAACTGCGCAGAGGCTTTCTACCACATTCACAGGAAGAAAAGCCGCAATTATCTCGGTTGTAATCAGCTCGCCTCTGTGCCCCTCGGGGGTAGCGGTCTTGTAGCCGTCAAGCCAGCGTGCGATAACGCTATGTCCCACGCAGTAGAATGCCTTGTTCTGATTGTCCTCGGAGAACGACTCACACGTGCGGCGCACTGCTTCAAGCTCAGCGGCTTTCACGATTTCATCGGTAATCTGACAGCTCTGCGGCAGTTTATGCTCATAAGTGGCACGCATTGTTTTAAGCGTTCTGCCAGCCGCCGCAACGCACGCTTTTGCGAGGGCTATGCTGTTTCTGCCCTCAAGTGTACGTTTAACGTACCGCACATCAGCGATAACTGACTTTATATCCTCTATCTGACCGTCTGACATTGAGCGCGTCTTATGGACTATCGTTTCCATATCGAGGATTTTACAGCCCTCGGCGGTTTTCTGCGCAAGCACACCCACAACCGAGCGTGTGCCGATATCCAGTGCGAAAATTATGTCGCCCTGAGGCTGTTTCTTGCCCGTTTTTGCCGCTGTTGGTTTTGCCGCTTTTTTGGGAGAGGCGTCCTTTACAGCGGTTTTCTTCTTTTCTTCAACCTTGTCAACCGTGTCAACTTTATCCAATTTATCCAACTTGTCCAATTTGTCCAATTTATCCAATTTGTCCATAGTAAATTCCTCTTAAGCGTTATGTTTAAGTACTATGCCCATTGTGTTTATTGTGTATATTGTGTTTATTTTTCTGCGGCAATGTTTATCTTCACGGAATTTCCGCTGAATGCAACAGCAGGGCTGATAGTCACAGGCAACTGAGCATCCTCAGTTGCTCCGATTGTGCCGCCGTCTGTTACGGTAACGTCCTTTTCGAGAATGTATGCCGCAGTGCCCACAGCAAGCTGTCTTATTGTGGGGAGGTCCTCGGTTCTGAACGGACCGTAGATTTCAAGCTCTTCCTTGCCGAACTGCCGCATTCCGTAGGTGTAAACACCCTTCTTTTCGCCGTCGCTGTGCAGACCGAACCAGATAGTGTTGAGCAAGGGGAAAAGTCCCTCTCTCATAGACTGTGCGCAGTCACGGTACATTTTCGGCTCGAAGGTTGCAATTCCGTTGTAGTAAAATCCGAGAACAGCATACTGCTTCAGCGCAGACGCCGCCGCTTTTACGAACAGCTCAGCCTTTTCCTTTGCGGTGCCGTCGCCCATAACGGTAAGGGTAACGTGTGCTCTGTGCTTTGCAACGGTTTCGCCTGCCTCACGCCACATATAGTTTGCGGCGGTGAAGTATTCCGCTTCGCTTCCGATAACAGGCTCGTCGATAAGGCCCATAATAATTCTCATTCCGTTGTAGTCGGCGTAGACAATGCTGTCCTCAGAGGCGTTTTCAACGTTGCTCGCTGCGAGGTCGATGTTCCACTCGTCCTTTAAATCCTCGAAGAATTTATTCTTGCTCCACTTTGCCTTTGAAAGCAGAATAAAGCCCATAAATTTATCTCTTGTGGTGTTTATGCTGTTGGTTAAAATTTCGTCTGCCATAATATATGTCCTCTCTGAAATAGAATTGTTTTTGTGGATAATTATTTAATCCTTTATTTTAAGAACCTTTCGCAGTTCCTTTTCTTCTGAATTTCTCATAACGATAAGCAGTACATCTCCGCTTAACAGCACAGTGCCGCCTCGCGGGATAATGCTTCTGCCGTTACGCTTCATACAGGCGATGTTGCAGTTGGTCGGCAGATGCAGTTCCATAAGGGGCTTGCCCTCAAGCGGATAGCTTTGCGGCAGGGTAAGCTCCATCAGCGAAACCTCGTCGTCGTTATCCAGTGCGATAAGCCGTTTCAGAGAGCTGAAATCTACCTCGTGCTCAAGCAGCTGGATAATGTTGTCGGTAGCGGAGATTACTATATCCACTCCCAAGGATTTCAGTGCGTCGGTGTTGTTGGGATTGTTCACCTTTGCAATCGTCTTTTTCACCCCGAACACGTTTTTCGCTATCTGACAGCACACAAGGTTGCTTTCGTCAGTGCCCATAACGGCGATAACGCAGTCTGCCTTTTCTGCGCCGCACGATTCGAGTGCCTCAAGCGTTGTGCCGTTGCCGTAGAGAATTTCCGCGTCAAGGTGATTTGCACAGTAGTGACTGCGCTCACGGTCGTTTTCAATAAGCGACACCTGATAGTTATGCTCACGCAGAGTTTTTGTGAGGTAAAAGCCTATCTTTCCTCCGCCTACGATTATAGCCTTCATATCAAATTCCTCCGCTTATTCATCATCTGTAGATTCGTCCTCTGCGATAGCGTCGCAGGCGGCGTTTACAAGCAGCTTTGTGGGGCACAGCACGTTGATGCCCAGCTTTTCAAAGGCCTCGCCCTTGCGGATATCTGCAATTCTTGCGTACACCCTGGATATGCCGAAGGTCTGCTGTGCAAGCTGACACACCATTATGTTCATATCGTCTTCGTCCGTAACGGAAAAGAGCATATCGCAGGTTGTTATTCCTGCACGTTTAAGTACCTCGGTGTCAATCGGCACGCCTGCGGTTGTAAAGCCTGCAAAACTCTCTGACAGCGACTCCAGCTTTTCGGGATTCTGGTCGATAACCGACACATCGTGCCCCAGTGAGCCCAGCGTAGCCGCCAGAGAAGATCCTATTTTTCCGCAGCCTATAATCAGAATATTCATATTTTATTTCCCCACACAGAATTTCTTGAAAACTTCGTTTATTACTTCCTCGCTTGCGCTCTTTCCCGACAGCTCATACACGGCGCTGAGCGCTTGTTCAAGGCTTACGCCCACAGCGTCGGGGGTGATGCCAAGCTCAACGGCGGCAATCGCCTCGTTGATGGAGTCTGCCGCACGGATAGCACACGCTCTCTGCCGCTCGTTTGCGATAAAGCCAGCCGAGGCGTCAAAGCTGTCAAGCTTCAGCCGTGACGAAATCTCGTCTGACAGCAGTTCCTTACAGCTTTCGTCCATTGCCGACATACACACGGTGTTGCCGAGCAGCTGTTCAAGCTCTTGTATTTCAAGCGTGCGCTGAAGGTCGGATTTATTCACAATCGGAATTACCGTTTTATGCTCAATCAGCTTTATAAGCCGCCTGTCCTCGTCGGACAGCACACGAGAGCCGTCAAACACCGCAAGCACAAGGTCTGCGTTTTCCAGTTTTTTCAGCATTATCTCAACGCCGATTTTCTCGACCATATCGTCAGTTTCACGGATACCCGCACAGTCTGATACAAGCAAAACTGCTCCGCCGAGGTTTACTGTTTCCTCCACAATATCACGGGTAGTACCCTCAATGTCGCTTACAATGCTCCGCTGACTGCCCACAAGCGCATTCATCAGCGTGGATTTTCCCACGTTCGGCTTACCCACGATAACGCACGAAATTCCGCTGCGGATAAGTCTGCCCGTGTCATAGCCGTCAAGCAGCTGAGAAAACTCGGCTTTCACGGCTTTCAGCTTTTCAAGCAGCCATTCGGGGGTAACCACGGGGGTGTCGTCGTCGGGGTAGTCTATCCACGCTGAAATCTGCGTGGACATCTCCATTATCATATCGGCGATTTTCTCAGTTCGGCGGTAGAGTGCGCCCTCTCGCTGAACATTCGAGCAGGACAGCAATTGCTGGCCCTGTGCGCTGATTATATCCGCCACTGCCTCCGCCTCGGTAAGCGACAGCTTTCCGTTGAGGAGCGCTCGCTTTGTAAACTCGCCAGCCGCCGCAGGCTCTGCGCCAGCTTTAAGGCACGCAGACAGCACTCTGCGTGTGACGAAAATTCCTCCGTGACAGGAGATTTCGCATACGTCCTCGCCCGTGTAGCTGTGCGGCGCACGGAACACGAGAATAACGCCGTCGTCAAGCCTTTCCTCGCCGTCGCATATTCTTCCGTAGGCGGCGGTGTAGCCCTTCATTTCGCTTATCTTTACATTGGGGTAAACAGGCTTGAACACCTTTTCGGCAACCTCAACCGCCTGTTCGCCCGATATTCGTATAACTGAAATACCGCCCACTGCCGTGGGGGTAGATATTGCACATACTGTTGACAAAAGTTTTCACCTTATTTCTTTTTCCCGAAAAGTCTGCTGAAAAATCCCTTTTTCTTTTCGGCTTGTTCGGCTTGCTCGGTATCTTCCGTTTGGGAGTTATCAGCGTTGTCGTTGACAGCGGCTGAACCGCCGAACTGCCTTTGTGCGCCCTCCTCGTAGTCCTCAAACATTCCCAGAAGAATAGGCTTTGCCTTGAATTCCTCGCCCATATCGTTAAGCAGATAGGTGTAGGTTCTTGTGGGTGCGTTCAAGGGGAATTTCTCAATGCTCTGCACCTCAAGGAGCGTTTCAAGCTTTGCGCACATACGCTCGGGGATTTCAGCGGTTGCGCCGATGTAATATTCCTCGCACGCAATGTTGTATTCCTCAGCAGGGTTACGTCCTGCAATCTGAGTGAGGTGTATTCCCTCACGCAGATACCCAGAATAATCAAGGTATTCGCTGTGGAACTCGTTGAGCATCAGCGCAAGGATTTTATTCTGCAACGCCTGAAGCTCGCTTTCGGGGAACAGCTTTTTTGCCTTTTCGTAAAGGTCGGGGGCGTTCTTCTGCCAGAACTCGCTGTTGTATGTGCCTTCAAGAAACGACAGCCTTTTCCCGAATGTGATTTCACGGTGCTTTTCGCCGATGAGGGTGTATTTCATTAGATTTACACGCTCGTCGAACGCGTCGCCCTCGGAGATACGCTGAACACGCTCTGCCTCACGCAGAAGTGCCTTATCCTCGATTGCGCCCTCAACAGGTGCGGACGGGTAGTGCCTTCCAGCCAGACCTCTGAGGTCGTTCTTTATCATAATTTCATCATCAAGAGCCGCGAAGAAACGGCTTTCGCCCACGTCGCCCTGTCTGCCTGCTCTGCCACGAAGCTGTTTTGTAATGCGTGAGCTTTCACGCATAGATGTTGCCAGCACCAGCAAGCCGCCCACAGCAGTCACTGCCGCCTTGTCCTCAGCGGAGCAGTCCGCACCGCCAAGCTTTATATCAACGCCACGGCCAGCCATATTCGTTGAGATAGTAACCGCACCCAGCTTTCCGGCGTCTGCGATTATAGCCGCCTCTTCGGTGTTGTTTTTCGCATTCAGCACCGAACAGGGAATATCCATTATTGCGAGGTCTGCGGCAATGCTTTCGCTTTCCTCAATGCTTTCACTGCCCACAAGCACGGGTCTGCCCACGCTGTGAGCCTCTTCTATTGCGGCAAGGATTGCCTTGCGTTTTTCGGTTTTGTCGTAGTATAGTTCAAGCGGCTTATCCACTCGTGCAAGGGGAAGCCGTGTAGGGATAACGTCTGTAAGTATTCCGTAGAACTTCTCAAACTCTTCACGGGAGTCCTCCGCAGTGCCTGTCATTCCCGACAGCTTCGGGTACAATCGTGCGAAATACTGCAATGCAATATTTCCCATAATTCTTCCACGCTCGGTGATTTTAAGATTGTGCTTTGCCTCTGCCGCCGCCTGTAATTCACCAGGGAACACTCTGCCCACAGCGGCTCTGCCTGTAAACTCGTCAATCAGCACAATTCTGCCGTCACGGACGATGTAGTCCTTGTTCTCGGCGAGGTATTCCCTCGCTTTCAGACAAGCGCAGATTTTCGCAAGCAGGGGAGCGCACTCCTCATCGTAGATGTTACAGCCGAATTCTATCTCAGCCTTGTCTGCGCCGAGGTCGGTGAGGTATACGTTCCGGGAATCCTCGTCGTATTCAAAGTCCTCCTCGTTGAAACCGGCAACTGCGGCGTAGACCTCGCTTACATCGTCGCTTGCGTCAACGGCGATGTCGCCAGCGATAACAAGCGGTATTCTCGCTTCGTCGATAAGCAGGCTGTCAGCCTCGTCGAATATTGCGAAGTTCAGCTTTTCGGGGAACACCATTTCACTAGGTTCAGTGCAGACAAAGTCACGCAGATAGTCGAAGCCTGCCTCCTTTGCCGTGATGTACACAACGTCGCTTTCGTAGAGTGCCTTGCGTTCATTGCGAGGGGTGCTTTCGGTGATACAGCCCACGCTTACTCCCATTTCGTTGTAAACGGGCTTCATCCACTCGCAGTCACGCTGAGCGAGATAATCGTTGAACGTGAGGATATGCACACGTCCGCCGCCCTCACGCAGTACCTCATAGCAAGCCGCAAACACAGCGCACAGGGTTTTGCCCTCGCCCGTCTGCATCTGCACCATTCTGCCCTCTGCAAGCGACAGCGCCGCCGACAGCTGTTCGTCAAACGGGGTGATGTCAAGCGTTTTTTTCACAGCGTTGTAGCATTTCGCAAAGATACCCTCAAGGGAGTTCTGCGTTGTGCCGCTTTCAGCAAGTTTTTTTATTTCAGGGATTGCAGTTTTCTTATCCAATTCGTTATCCTTCGTTTCTTTCAGCTATTGTGCCGCTGATTGCGTGAGCGGCTTAATATATATCGTCTGACCAGCGGTTTCTGTAGTCGTTCCGGAATGGCTTTCTGCGGTCTGCCGTGAGATAGCGCAGTTCACTGCCACGGTTTTCAAGCCATCTTGTTACGGTGCGTGTTGTCTGCCCAAGCTGTGACATCTCAACAAGTCGCTCGAAGGTAACCCACTTCGCCGCACACACCTCCGCCGCCTGCAAACGCAGGTCGCTGAGCGGCACGTCCTTCACGAGAATAAAGAAATCACGCAGCATACTGTCGGTTGTAAGCGACCATTCAAGAAACAGCTCGTCCTCACGGGCGGTTATACCTGTTTCCTCATACAATTCACGCACTGCCGCACTTCTTGCGGTTTCGCCCGACACGGCACAGCCGCCCGAACATTCCCACTTGCCGCCGCTTGTCTTTTCGGGCACACGCTGAGTAAGCAGAATCTGCCCTTTCTGGTTTATCGTCATAACCTGAACCACGAGGTGATACTCACCACGTGGGATAGGCTCGCCACGCAGCACCTTTTTGCCCAGCGGTTCTCTGGACGATGTATATAAATCAAAATATTCCATATTCTCTCCGATTGTCGGCGGTGTTTATTTCTGTGTTATTCGCCGATTATGATATACTTATTACTATTATATCATACTTTACGGAAAATTTCAACCCATAGCACGGTTGACAGCATTATTTTTCTGATGTATAATTAGGGAAGAAACAGGCTTTGGCTAAGCCGTAAGAATAATCAGAAAAAATTGTCGGTGATTATATGAAAATTAAGTACAATCCTATTATTTTTGACCTGGACGGAACCTTGCTCAACACCCTCGGCGACCTTGCCGACGCAGGAAATTACGCTCTTCGCACGGCGGGCTATCCCACGCACCCCGAGGAACGCTACAAAACCTTTGTCGGCAAGGGAATACCCAATCTCATAATGCGTATTCTCCCCGAGGGTGCAAGCGAGGACGAGCAAAAGCGTATGCTTGCGATTTTCTCGGAATACTACTCTGCACACACCGCAGACCGCACAGCGCCATACAGCGGCATTCCCGAATTATTGGAGGAACTTCGCCAAAAGAGGATTACCGTGCTTTGCAACACCAACAAACAGCACAAATATTCCGAACAGCTTGTGAACGACTATTTCGGCGAGCTTATCACCGAGCTTTGCGCAGACAGCGGCAGATTTCCACGCAAGCCCTCGCCCGAGGCGGCGCTGTATCTCGCTGAGAAGTATGCCGCTCCCGACTGCAAGCCCCTCTACATCGGCGACAGCAGTGTGGATATGCTTACGGCGAAGAACGCTGGCTTTGACGTGTGCGGCGTGCTGTGGGGCTTCCGCACACGTGAGGAACTGGAGCAGTATTCCCCGACCTTTATCGCCGAAAACGCACAGCAACTGCGGGAGTTTATTTTTAGTAATAAGTAAAAAGGCTTGTACGGTATTTAGACTGGCGAGAAAGTGCCAGATGCTAGGAAGCGGCACAGCAACTAGGCTTCTTTCGGTTGCCCTTAATTGCAACGCATCCGTGCGTTGCTTTTGAGGCAACCCAACAAACGTCCTGTTTGTGCCTGCCAAATGGCTGCAACACGGATGTTGTAAAATCATCGCCAAAGGGCGGCACGGATGCCGCCCAACTAAGCGATGATTAAGTGACAACGCAGATGGTGCTTTCTAGCCAGTCTGTTAAGAGTAGTGATTAACCTTACTGCCGCTTTTGAAAATAAGTGCCGCAAGCAAGCCGAAGAATATCGCCGCCGCAACGCCAGCCGCGGCGCTTGTAAAGCCGCCTGTGAATATTCCGATAATTCCCTTTTCGTCTACCGCCTCACGCACTCCCTTTGACAGCAGATACCCGAATCCCGTAAGCGGCACGGTAGCCCCAGCCCCGGCGAAGTCCACAAGCGGCTTATATAAACCCAATCCGCCGAGGGCAACCCCTGCTACAACGTAAGACGTGAGTATTCTCGCTGGTGTAAGCTTTGTGAGGTCTATCAACAGCTGACCCACAACGCAGATAAGTCCGCCGATAACGAATGCCCATAGATAATCAGTAAATGTTCCCATTTTTGCAATACCTCCGATTAGTCAGATTAGTCTGCTGTGATTTCCACGGCGTGCGCAATGCCTGCAATGGCGTTGCCTTGCTGAACAAGCGTGGGTGACATCAGCGCACCTGTCGCAACGTATAGAATACGTCTGAGGTCGCCGCATTCTACGTGCTTTAAGAAGTGACCGCACATCATAGAAGCTGAACAGCCGCAACCCGAGCCGCCAGCGTGGACGTCCTGTTTTTCACGGTCGTACAGCAACAAGCCGCAGTCCTTGTGCATAGGCTGAATGTTCACGCCGTCACGGGTGAACAGCTCGTACAGCATATCACTGCCCACTTGCCCGAGGTCGCCTGTGATGATAGCGTCATAGCTTTCGGGAGAGGAATTTGTGTGGCGCAGATGCCGTGAAATTGTGTCGTAAGCCGCACCAGCCATTGCCGCACCCATATTGTTGAGGTCGGTGATGCCCATATCCTGAATTTTTCCGATAGTGGCTTTGCGGACAAACGGCGGCTTCTGACAACTGTCGATTATCGCCGCACCAGAGGCGGTTGCCGTCCATTGTGCGGTAGGGGTGCGCACTCCGCCGTAGTTAAGCGGAAAACGGAACTGCCGCTCCGCAGAGGAAAAGTGCGACGAGCTTACTGCGGCGGCATTGTCAACATACCCTGCGTTCACCATTGCTGAAGCAATCAGCAGACCCTCTGCAAACGTACTGCAAGCGCCGTAAATTCCGAGAAACGGGATATAGTAGTCCTTCAGACCGTAGGACGAGCCTGTGCACTGGTTGAGCAGGTCGCCTGCGACAATCAGGTCCATCTTGTCGGGTGAGAGCTTTTGTTTTTCCATTGCGATTTTAAGCGCTTTCCGCTGGAACAAGCCCTCGGCTTCTTCCCACGTCTGTGCGCCGCCCTTGTTGTCGGGGATAATCTCATCAAACTGCATACCAAACGGACCTTCGCCCTCGATTTTGCCGACAACCGCCGCATAGGAGCAGATTGAGGCATTGCTGAACGTGAATGTTTTTCCTTCGCAGACAGGCATTATCCCACCCCCTGAAACAGCGTATAGATATAGTAAATTATTCCGTAGATAATCGAGGCGGAAATGCCATATACCAGTACTGGGCCTGCTATCACAAACATTTTTGCACCCAATCCCAGTATAAAGCCCTCGCTTTTGAAGTCAAGCGCAGGGGACACCACTGAGTTTGCAAAGCCTGTTATCGGCACAAGTGTGCCAGCACCTGCGTGCTGTGCTATGCGGTCGTAGAGTTTAAGTCCCGTAAGCAGAGCAGACAGGAAGATAAGCGAAATGGAAGTCCACATTCCCGCCTGCTCCTCGTCAGCGCCGATATACTGATAGAGATTTCTCAGCAGCTCGCCGAGCGTGCATATTCCGCCGCCTATAACAAACGCCATCGGCAGAGTTTTGTACATTGCAGAGGGCGGCGAAACCTGCTTTGCAAGCCGTGCGTATTCCTGATTTGAAATATTCAAAGATAACACTCCTTTCCGAGTTTGCTGAAAATCAGGCGTTGCTGACAGATTATGGGGTATAGCGTAACTTATCCGAATTTTCAACAGACTGATGTGAGTAGTATAGCTAAAAAAATGAAATAAATCAGAGGTAAATTCTGAATATGAAACAGACAAAAAAACCACGCAATTTCAGATTTTTTTCAGAAACCGACAAGACCCTCACCGCAGATTACGACAAAAAACAGCTTGGTGCGGTGTGGTTTGCCGACAGAACGGAGTTCTGTGTGTGGTCGCCGTTGGCTGAGGGTGTAACGCTCAATCTGTACCGTGACAGCGTTACCGAAAAGCCGTACCAGACCGCACAGATGACCTGCGAAAACGGTTTCTGGGAATGCTCTGTAAGCGGCAATCTGCACGGAATATTCTACACCTACACGCTTGCCATAGACGGCGAAAAGCGTGAAACTATCGACATCTACGCAAAGGCTGGCACGGCAAACGGCACACGTGGAATGATTTTCAATCCAGCTACAGCCGAGATTGAATGGGTACCGTTCAAGGCTGTGCCGAAAAGCGAGGCGGTTATCTGCGAGGTGCATATCCGTGATTTCTCATCAGACGAGAGCGGAAATTTTTCCGTGCGTGGAAAATTCTCAGCGTTTACGGAAACGGGCGTAACCAACACCCACGGCGACAGGATAGGGCTCGATTATCTCGCTGAACTGGGAGTTACCCACGTTCAGCTTTTACCTGTGCAGGACTTTGCAAGCGTTGACGAACTTGCGGAAACCCCCTCGTACAACTGGGGCTACGACCCGATGAATTATTTCTTCCCTGAGGGGTCGTACTCCGCAGACCCTGACAATCCCGTTTTACGTGTGCGGGAGTTCAAGGGGCTTGTGAATGCTCTGCACAGCCGTGGAATAGCAGTTGTTATGGACGTTGTGTTCAACCACGTTTATGATGTGTGCGGTTCGCCGTTTGACAGAACGTTCCCCGATTACTATTTCCGCCACGACAGGAACGGAAATTTTTCCAACGGTTCGGGGTGCGGAAACGAGCTTGCAAGCGAATGTGCAATGACACGGAATTTCATCGCCGACTGTCTGTGCTACTGGGTGAGGGAATACCACGTTGACGGCTTTCGCTTTGACCTTATGGGTCTGCTGGATATCACCACGCTCAAGTTCTGCGAAAAGCGGCTGAAGGCGATAAACCCCGATATCCTGCTTTACGGCGAGGGCTGGACGGGCGGCTGTTCTCCGCTTGCGGAAAGCCGCAGAGGGGTT
>JAZQBH010000282.1:0-3645 GCA_045545655.1 Oscillospiraceae bacterium | reverse complement strand
ACGTCCCTCGTATTCATTCACGATAGCGAATGTGGGGCTTGTCACCGTGTCTTCTACACCCAAAGCGGCGGCAATTCCCTTTGTAAATGCCGTTTTCCCAGCCCCGAGGTCGCCCTCATAAAGAACAACGTCGCCTTTGCCGAGCTTTTTTGCAAAATCCATTGCAAAATTTCTTGTTTCTTCGGGGCTGTGGGAAATAAATTCACAATTATCCATATATCAGAAAAGTCCTGTTATATTGCCGTTTTCGTCCACATCAATGAGGTTTGCGGCAGGCACTTTCGGCAGACCAGGCATTGTCATAATGTCGCCTGTGTACACCACTGCAAAACCTGCACCAGCACTGATTGCAACATTGCTTACGGTGATGTTGAAGTTTTCGGGCTTGCCGAGCTTTGCGGGGTCATCGGAAAGCGAATACTGTGTCTTTGCAATACATACGGGCACTTTATCAAGTCCGAGCGCCTCAATGTCCTTGATAGCCTTGTCCGCCTTTGATGTGTATACAACTCCATCTGCACGGTAGATTTTCTGTGCAACAGCAAGAATTTTCTCCTTGATGGGAAGATTTTCGTCGTAAAGCACCTTAAAGTTGCTCTGCTCGTTCTCGATTGCGTCAACAACGGCATTTGCAAGCTCTACTGCGCCCTCGCCGCCCTTGAGGAATACATCAGAGAACGCAACACGCACGCCCTTGTCAGCGCAGTACTTGCGAACTACTTCGATTTCAGCGTCAGTGTCAGTTTCAAAGTGGTTGATTGCCACAACAACAGGCACTCCGTACTGGGTCATATTCTCAATGTGAACGCCGAGGTTTACAATGCCCTTTTCGAGAGCGGCAACGTTCTCGTTCTTAAGGTCTGCCTTAGCTACACCGCCATTGTACTTCAGCGCACGGATTGTAGCCACAAGCACGATACAAGAGGGTTTCAGTCCTGCAAAGCGGCACTTGATGTCGAGGAACTTCTCCGCACCGAGGTCAGAGCCGAAACCTGCCTCTGTTACGGTGTAATCCGCAAGCTTAAGCGCAAGCTTTGTTGCACGGACGGAGTTACAGCCGTGAGCGATATTCGCAAACGGACCGCCGTGAACGATAGCGGGGTTATTTTCGAGGGTCTGCACAAGGTTGGGGTTGATTGCTTCCTTAAGCAGAGCCGCCATTGCGCCGACGCCATTAAGGTCACGGGCAAACACGGGCTTTCCGCTGTTTGTGTATGCAACAAGGATATTTCCAAGTCGCTTTTTGAGGTCTGCAAGGTCAGAAGAAAGGCAGAGCACCGCCATAATCTCGGTTGCTACTGTAATCTGGAAGTGGTCTTCACGGGGAACGCCGTTCATCTTGCCGCCCATACCCACTACGCAGTTTCTGAGGGCACGGTCGTTCATATCAAGACAGCGCTTCATCAGTATTCTGCGAACGTCGATATCAAGCTCATTGCCCTGCTGAATGTGGTTGTCAATCAGCGCACACAGCAGGTTGTTTGCGGAAGTGATTGCGTGCATATCGCCTGTAAAGTGCAGGTTGATGTCCTCCATAGGTACAACCTGAGCGTATCCGCCGCCAGCCGCACCGCCCTTAACGCCGAACACAGGGCCGAGCGAGGGCTCACGCAAAGCAAGACAGGTTTTCTTGCCGATACGGTTCATTCCGTCGCACAGACCGACAGAGGTAGTAGTTTTGCCTTCGCCTGCAGGGGTAGGGTTAATCGCTGTTACGAGGATAAGCTTTCCGTCCTCATTAGAGGCGGTTTTGTCAATCAGCGACTGCGACAGCTTTGCCTTGTAATGTCCGAACGGCTCAAGGTCGTCTTCGGATATTCCAAGCTTTGATGCTATCTCGTTGATTTTCAGCATTTTTGCGCTCTGAGCAATTTCGATGTCTGTAAGCATAAGGTATTCCTCCTTGATAATAACGGGGCAAGCCCTTTTTTTACAACGTAATCTGGTCGATGTCATCCGTTAATATTCCAGCCTGCGGAATATTCTTTATTCTGAACTTTTCAAGCTCGTCTGACAGCTCGCTTACAAGCTTAACGGACGCAAGCTCTGTTTTTGTAAGGCGCATTACCTGCACGCCCTGAGTATCTCTCGCGGACTTTGCAAGCACCAGTGCGGTGTTGAACAGCACTGCCTTTCCTGCCGCAGACTGCAGCATAAAGTCCGCCTCGCCGTTTATCACGAACATTCCGACAACCTCGCTGAGGTCTGAATAAGCATTCTGCAGTTTTTTGCGCTTGGTTTTGGTCTGGAAGCTTTCAAGCGGCACTTTCGCACATTTTCCGTTCTTGAAGAAAATCACAAGCGTTTCGGTGTACTTTTCGGTTACCGCCATAAACACAGGCACTTCGCCATCGTCCATACCAAGCTTTGCTGAAACGAAGTCACCCATAACGCTTGCCTTTGTTTCGGGGAACTCCGAGCAGCGTGACTTGTAGCACTGGAACTGATTTGTAAAGAACAGCAGTTCGCTTGTGCTCTGCACCTCAGCCGAGAAGATGATTTCATCGTTCTCTTTCAGCTTCTGCTCGCCGCTCATTCTCAAGGACTTCGGAGTAATCTGCTTGAAATAGCCCTCACGGGTGAAGAAGATGTTTACGGGATATCCCTCGGGCTCTTCGTCCTCAACGATTTCCTCCTCTACCAAATCATACAGGAACATTGTGCGGCGTGGCTGAGCATACTTTTCAGCAACCTCTTTAAGTTCAGAGATAATCAGCTTGTCTATCTTCTTCGGGGAGTTGAGAATATCCTCCATTTCGGCTATCTCGTCAGCAAGCGATTCTGTTTCCTGAGTGCGCTTGAGGATATATTCACGGTTGATGTGACGGAGCTTGATTTCAGCGACATACTCTGCCTGAACCTCGTCTATTCCAAAGCCTATCATAAGGTTTGGCACAACCTCTGCCTCTTCCTCGGTTTCACGGATAAGGCGGATTGCGTAATCAATATCCATAAGGATTTTCTTCAGACCAAGCAACAGGTGAAGTTTTTCCTTTTTCTTGTTAAGCTCGAAGTAAATTCTGCGCTTTACGCACTGGCGACGGAAGTCAGTCCACTCGTTGAGTATCTCGTAAACGCCCATAACCCTCGGCGTGCCTGCAATAAGCACGTTGAAGTTGCAGTTGAAATTCTCCTGCAAAGGCGTAAGCTTGAACAGCTTCTGCATAAGTGCGTCGGGGTCGTAGCCCTTTTTCAGATCGAATGCAAGCCGCAGACCGCTCAGGTCTGTTTCATCACGCACATCGGAAATTTCCTTCACACGTCCGTCCTTAACGAGTTCAACAACCTTGTCGATAATTGCCTCAACAGTAGTTGTGGGCGGAATCTGAGTTACCTCGATACAGCGTGCGTCCTTATCGAAATTGTACTTTGCCCTTACCTTCACCGCACCAAGACCTGTGCGATAAATCTTTTCCATTTCCGCTTCGTCATACACAATGTAGCCGCCGCCCGAAAAGTCAGGACCTTTCAGCGTTGAAAGTGCATTGTGCGATGGGTCTTTAATCAGTGCAATTGCCGTTTCGCACACCTCGGAGAGGTTGAACGAACAGATGGTGCTTGCCATAGAAACGGCAATACCCATATTTGAGTTTACCAGTATCGACGGAAAACGCACAGGAAACAGCAAGTCGGATCGTAGCCATG
>JAZQBH010000281.1:0-4553 GCA_045545655.1 Oscillospiraceae bacterium | reverse complement strand
ATTCGTTTATATAATCTCATTCTTCATCATAAATGCTTTCAAATCTCGTACAACAAGCTCAGGATGCCGCATATTTTCACCGTGCCCCATATTCGCAAACGGATGAACATCAAGCTTCGGAAAAGCACGCTTTAGATGCTTGATTGCCTTTTTCATATTCATTTCCTTTTCGCCGTACCAGCAGGCAACGGGAATTTTATCGTTAGGCTCCCATTTGCTCACATATTCGGGGTAAAATCTTACTCCCTCCCAGAAAGTTGCCTTTGTGGTTTCAAGTGTAAGCTTCTGACAGGCCTGCTTCAGCATAGGCTTGAATGTGTCATTTGTAATACCCATTTTAATTTGCAGAAACTTAGGAAACTTAACATTTTCAGTAGTAACCATCTTATTCATCAGCTTGTATGTAAACGGAGAAAACATTGCAATCGCAGGCTTGTTGAATATGCCGTAGTTCATATATTCCGCACCGCTCAAAATTACTCCGCCGATACTTATATCCATCTGTGTAAGCCAAGCCGCAGGAACACTTCCCAATGATTCAGCATAAACAAGGTCAATTCTTCCTCCGAGGGTTTCTTTTATGAACGTGGTGAGCTTTTCGGCCTGTTCTTTTGCTGTTGTGTAGAAAGTTTCACCTGTTTCATCATAGCCGTCAAAGGATACCGTAATAACGTGGTAGTCATTCTCCAGAAGCGGAACTATATTTTCAAACTGTCTGTGTGTCATGAAATTTCCGGGAAGACACATTATTGTTATTTTGTTTTCCCTGCCGAATTCGTAGATTTTCATAGCGACTTCTCTCTTTCCTGAAATTTTTTAAGGTCACTATTGAGCATTTTTGCGTCAATGGAACGCTTGATTGCATACACCCAGAAGGTACAGAGATAGCAGATTATCATATATGCACCAAATCCCAGAACAACGGGGATATTACCGTCAAACCAGCCGAAAAAATGCCCCGTGGCAGCATACACAGCCGAACCACAGATAATCATCAACCATTCCTTTAAACCAAGTCTGTCAACCTCGTCAAAATCGCAGTGAACAAGTACCTGCACCCATTCAAGAATGTATGCCACCCACACCATTTCAAACATATGAATTATTCCCGCTTCCGTAAATCCGTTTACCCATCTGTAAATACAGTAAAAACACAGGATAAGGAGAAATGTCAGACAGCACTTAATTTCCGCACCGATTTTTCGTGTAAGATATTGCTCGAGAAAGCCCCTTAATTTATTCATCAGCACTCTCCCCTTTCAGTATTTTTCTGAATTCCGATGCGTATGTACGGGAGATTATGATATGCTCACCGTTGACAAGTGTCGCATCTATGCGGTTCGAAGCAAGACTTTTCAGCGTGGAAATCTTGTCAATGTTGATAATCATCGACTTTGCACATCTGAAATAGTTTACCGTATTCAACACCTCTTCAAGCTGTGCAAGGGTAAGCTCCGACCTGAAAACATCATCAGCTGTGTAAATGAAAGTTTTTCTGTCAACCGTTTCAACGTACAGAATATCTGCAAAATCAATGACAGCCTGCGTGTTGTCCTTTGTGCCGATAAGCTTTTTTGGTGGCGCGTTCATAAACTGGAGTACCGCTTCAACCTCGCCGTTGAGTCGTTGATAACGGAGAATAAGCTCGTCCTCGCCTTTGGCAATCTGCTCAATAGTGTATTTCATAGCTATGTTCCCTTTGTTCTCTTAAGATGTTTTAATTATAACAGCTACTGCCTGAGTTTGCAATACATACAAACGTAAGCGACAGTTTTTGATGTTTAAGATGCACTTTTATCGATTATAATGCGTTTTCTTTATTGCTTTCAAAAGTCTTTCGGGCTGTGTAAGCAGTGAACCGTGACCACAATCCTTAAAAAGTCTTACTTTTACAGATGGGCAGACCTTCTTGATTTCTTTCGCTGTCTTTATGCAGACTTTTTCATCACTACCACTCCAGATATGCACATTGTTATTCTTAAAACGAGCGTAATCAAATTCATATGCCATTGTATCATAGACAGTGTTGAAAAGTGTTGTTTTTGAAGTATTGGTATACATCATTTTCTGTAACTCTTCAATACTGCTTAAACCGAGAACTTTAATGATAAGCTCCTGATGCTTTGTCATAAGATTATAAATAAGACCCGATTCAATACCAGCAACTGTTTTTCTCAGTTTCCCCTTGAAAATTTCAGGTGTTTTCGTTACCGAAAGACCATCAACTATAATTGTATTAAAAGAAAGACGACTATCTTTGAGAAGTTCAAGCGTGTATACACCGCCCATAGAAGCTCCGTACAGAATATCTATCTTTCCGTCAAAATTTCGGACAAGATATTCTGCAACCTGCTTTGCTTCGTTCTCGGATGTAGTTGCGTGAATTTCCTTATTTTCTGGGTCATAACCATCTGCCGCAACCGCAATGATATGAAACTCATTCTGTGCAAACTCAATCAGCGGTTTAAAACTCATTTCCCAAGTCGAACACATTCCGTGCATAAGAAGTAATGTTGTCTTGTTTCTTTTTCCGAATTCATTGAATTTCATAGTTTACTCCTCCATATCTCAAATAAAATTTTTGCTATACCACAAATCACAGTCATCCATATAATCACAATCGGCACAGCATAATACCATTTTTTCGGCTTGCCGTTTTCCCATAAACCTTCTGCTTTAATTCGACATTCCTCAAACTTTTCCTTTGGAATAAGCTTAATCGTCAGTGCCGCAAGGGCAGGCAGTATAATCAGGTCATCAAGGTATCCGAGAACAGGTATAAAATCAGGTATCAGGTCAATGGGTGACAATGCGTATGCAACCGTAACCGCCGCCAATATTTTGGCTATATGTCCTTGTCTTTGAGTGCAAGGAAAATGGCAGGTATATCAGATTTAAGCTTTTTGGCACGTTCTTTAAGACTCATATGCTTACTCTTCCTTTAAATATAACCTGAAATCACAGCATTCTCCGCCTGTTCCGAGTGTCTGCGTTCTTCCCCACATAAGATTCGGATGAAGATTTCCGTATGTAACATCGTCGGACTTGCAGAAAAATTGTGTAATTTCGGGGCAACCATATTTCTTGCAGGTTTCATAGTAAGGGCAGACTGTCATATCTCTTGCGAATTTCGGGGCGTCTTTAACTTCCCTGCTTTCAAAACCTGCTTCTTTGCCAAAAAGCTTATCGAGCATATTATCGCATATATCGGGCATTTTTCTGTAAAGCCCGAGTTTCATAACTGACTGCACTGCAGGAACCATTTTTTCAATCTTTGTAAGTGCCCACTTTTCAAAAAACGCAACCGATTTTTCTCTGTCGCCCGTAATTCTTAAAAGTGCCTCATAAAAAGCGATACTCGGCAGAATCTGTCTTAAATGTTTATAGAGTGCCTGTGAGGCGTTCGCGTTTTCATCAAAAAGTTCAGCAGTTCTTATGTAGACATTTTCGAGTTCGTTTTCATACCCCTCGGTTTTAAATCCGAGTTCGAGCGCTGATGGAACGGGCTTTTTTCTGATGATTTTTACAGCTTCCTTTTTTGTCATAAAATCTTTCCCTTCTTATAAAATAAAAACGGGCACAGCCGTTAAGCTATGCCCTTTAATGTCGTATATACAGACTTCATGCATAGCTTTACTTTACTACACATGAGTCTCGCAATTCAAAACAAGCCAGACCGTAAAAGGTCAGTATGTTGACTTGTTACTTATAAGAAAGCTTGCTACTCCCTCACAGGTTTAGTTTATTATAACATATATATCAGATTTTGTCAAGATTATTAAAAATATATAAAAACTTTTTTTATATTTTGATTACTTTATTCTGACATTTTTAATTAGATTTTATTTTGATATATCACGGCTGAGTGTTGTTATGATGTTCCTTGAAAGTTGTTCAACATTGCTGGACTTGATAGACTCGCCTGGCTATTTAAGCTTACTCGGAGAATACACCGAATATCTGACACAGTATTCTGAAACAATAGAGAAGATGGACGAACTCGATGACGACGTAATAAACGACGCTGAAAAAATATTATCTCGAAGTTAAAACCAGAATTAAACAGAAACTTATTGATGTGGCATTATAAAAATCGTTATATTATGTTCAGTGCGGTATTTATAAAAACCTATTTATCGTTATCCGACTAAGCTGCAAAGTTCTTTGATTTAAAACAGAAAAACAGGCGCACGAAGTAATTTCCGTGTGCCTGTCTGCATAATCCACTGTATTAAGTTTTAAATAATATTTTCAAAACCTCTATATCGCACCCACGCTAAGGCGTGCCGCCTTGGTCAATTCGTAACAAGTGTTGTTTCGAACCAAGCTGGCACCCGATAGTGAAAAAACTTCTTTTTCACTATCTTGCTAAACAGGGGGATATTTGCGTTATTCAGTTTTGTAAAGCCGTCATCCGTAGAGGGTATCAGCCCTTTGACTCGGAAAGCTCGATTTCAATATCCACATTGCGATTTCTGCCGTTGGATTCCTTGCGGACAACTGTAACTGTTACAGTGTCGCCAGGCTTTTTACTTGCGAAAATCTCGGAGGTA
>JAZQBH010000280.1:0-8015 GCA_045545655.1 Oscillospiraceae bacterium | reverse complement strand
CAAAATCAAGCTCCGTCCTTGCTTTATATAGATAATGTGTGTAGAACAAAAAAATGAAAGGAGTTGGGATATATGAAGTATATGCTTCTCAACATCGCTTATGCGCTTGATGTAGTCAAGGGCGGCGAAGAAAGCCCTGCTGAGGCTTCGCTCTGCGAGCTTATGGGCTTCAATTACTACCTCTGATTTATCAGGTTGGCAAGTTCAAACAGATTATGCTGCTTGATAATCAGATATTGGATTTGCCGGTTCAACGCCGGCTTTTTTCTTTGCCTGTTTTTCGGCTGTTACATAGTTTTTAGGTTTTTTCTCTATAAAAATCAGTAAAGAAATGTAAAACTTGTTGACTTTACCCAAAAAATGTGATACACTATATAATGTGTAGGACTACTTTGAAGGAAATTTGCTTTGTGCAGATTGACCTACGTAAAATTATGTGTCTGGGGTGAAGCTATGAGAGTAAACTGGAATAAAAAGTATACGACAATTGCAATATATGCACTGCTTGTAATAGCACTTGCTGTTTTGTTTGTCGTATTTGTTTTTAAGTTTGAGGATTTCAAGAGTGCTTTTTCGTGGGTAGGCGGTGTAACTGCGCCTATAATCTGTGGTGTCGCAATAGCGTACATTTTAAATCCGCTTATGATGTATCTTGAAAACAGGCTGTTCAAAAAGCTGAAAGACGGCAAGCCTGCTGAACAGACTTTGTTTATGCGTACTCTGAAAAAGACAAACGTCGGCGACAGTGCGGTTGTACGTAAACTGGAAAAGCACGGCACTTCAATGGAAAAGCGTATCCGCAGACGTAAGGCAGCGGCAAGAATATTGTCAATTCTGCTTACCTATATTATAGTGTTGACAGCTATAACAGGTGTATGTGTTGCGATTGTGCCGAGCGTTGCCAAGAGTGTTATCGACCTTGCCGACCAGATGCCGGGATATATGACCGAGCTTCAGGCGTGGGCAGAAAAGGTGTTTGAGGAATACCCCGAAATAGCACAGGTAGTTTCCTCAGAGGTGTCAGATTTTGCTGATTTTCTGAACAAAATGCTTGCAGAGTTCAAGCCTGTTGCAGGCAATATCATCGGAAATGTCGGCACTGGTCTTTTTAAATTTGTCGGTGCATTGTTTACAGGACTAAAAAATGCTTTTCTTGGTCTGATGATTGCAATCTATCTTCTTTACAGCAAGGAAAGAATGCTTGGTCAGTGCAAGAAAATCTGTGTTGCATTTTTCAAGAAAGAGCAGTGCCTTACATTCTTCAGCGGTTGTGCAAAGTGCAATGATATTTTCAAGAGATATATCGTATCCAATCTTCTTGACGCTCTGATAATATTCATCTTTATGCTTATCGGAATGTTCGCAATGGATATGCCGTATCAGACGCTTATTGCAGTGGTCTGCGGAGTTACCAATCTTATTCCGTTCTTTGGCCCGTTCCTTGGTGCTATTCCGTGTGCGTTCCTTATTCTGCTTGTAGACCCGATTAAGGTAATCTGGTTTGCGATATTTGTACTGGTAATCCAGCAGTGCGATGGAAATATTATCAAGCCCTTCCTCTTCGGAGAAACGCTTGGTCTGCCTGCGGTGTGGGTGCTTGTATCCATTATTGTTGGCGGCGGCTTGTTCGGTATCTGGGGAATGCTGCTTGGTGCACCTACCTTCGCTGTAATTTATCTGATGTTCGCTGAATTTGTACGTTCAAAGCTCAGAAAGAAAAATCTTCCTGATGAAACCGATGAATATATGGGTGATTTGGCACAGCGGCTATGTTCCACGCAAGACACGGTAACAGAACCGCCATCACCGCCTGCAAATGCCACGATGTCAGTGCCGACTGAGAGTAAAAAGGCAGATAATCCGCCAAAGGCGAACAGCTCGCCACGTGGAAAGAAACCTCCACGCAGACGTTCGTAAAACTTATATAAACGGTCTAAACGCCCCTTGTCCTGAGTATAATGGACAAGGAGTGATTTGTTTGCGGATAATAACGTGGATAACCGATAATGTAATATGGGGCGTTCCGATGCTGGCATTTATGCTGTTTACGGGTATAATGTTATCGGTAAGGTGCGGCTTTTTTCAGATAAGGAAATTTCCGTCCGTTCTTAAAAACACTGTTTTTTCAAGGTCAGAAAAGAGCGATGAAATATCACCGTTTGCGGCGATGTGTCAGGCTCTTGCGGCAACTCTCGGCACGGGAAACATTGCAGGAGTTTCAACGGCGGTTGCTATCGGCGGCGCTGGTGCAGTATTCTGGATGTGGGTTTCAGCGATTTTCGGTATGATGACAGGCTTTGGGGAAAATGTTCTAGGGCTTATGTACCGCAGAAAAGAAAACGGCAAATTCAAGGGCGGGGCAATGTATTATATCCGTGACGGACTTGCGGAAAACCCGAAAACCCGTTTCCTCAGCCGCCCCCTATCCGTGATTTACGCTCTGCTTTGTGTTGCGGCTGGTTTTGGAATGGGTAATGCTGCACAGATGAACAGCGCCTCTGAGGCAATGAAAAGCGGATTTGGCGTGCCGCCGCTTGCCACAGGAATTGTGCTTGCACTGATTGCATCATTTGTTGTGTTTGGCGGTGCAAAGCGGATTTCGTCAGTAAGTGAAAAGCTTGTGCCGCTTATGTGCGGATTTTATATAGTCGGGTGCGTGTACATTCTGGTACGGAATTGCGGCGAACTTCCCGAAGTATTCGGGAAAATATTCAGCGGTGCGTTTGGTCTGCGGCAGTTAGGCGGTGGAGCGGCAGGTGCGGCAGTGAAAACCGCAGTGTCAATGGGCTTTAAGAGGGGAGTGTTCTCGAACGAAGCGGGACTTGGCACTTCTGTGTTTGCACACACGGCAAGCGGAATAAAAAGCCCTGTGGTGTGCGGAATGTGGAGTATATTCGAGGTTTTCTTCGATACTATTGTAATGTGTACGCTTACGGCTGTAACGCTGATTTCAAGTCCGTGCAATGCTCCGATGTCATACGAGGTGCTTGACAGCGTGAGCGTCAATACCGTGTATTTCAGAGCCACAGACAGCCATAGCCTTATAATTGACGGCATTACGCTCCCCGATGAGCTTAACTGCGTAAGCGTTGACGGCAGAGCAATTACAGCAACCGTTGAGTATGATGGAGTGTGTTACAGCAATCTTTTCACGGTTACTGGAAAAGCACAGAACGGAGAGGTGCAGTCCGCAGTAATCGAACCTGTGTGCGGCGTGGGTCTTATGGAATATGCGTTTTCGCAGTGTTTCGGCAAATTTGCAGGCGGCATTCTTTCCGTGCTTGTGGTGATGTTTGCGTTTTCTACGGTGCTTGGCTGGAGCTATTTCGGCGGCGAAGCAGTAGATTTTCTGTGGGGAAGCCGCTTCAGAAAGCCGTTCTGCGTGGTGTTTGTGCTGTTTGCAGTAGCAGGTGCAGTAGTAAATATGCGTTTTGCGTGGGGAATAGCAGACCTTCTGAACGGACTTATGGCGATACCAAACCTCATTGCGGTTATTCTGCTGTCGGGGAAGGTAGTAGACGCTGTGAAAAACTTCCGCAAAAAGGAAAAAGCGGCTCTCCGAAATGGAGAACCGCCACAGGCGAATACTATTAAACGCCTGCCTTAGCCTTGAAGGAAAGACAGTCAACGCACTGGCAAGCAGTAGGGTTAGCCTCATGTGTGCCGATTTCTACCTTGTCAAGAGAGCAGTAGTTTTCGGTGCAGCAGTGATGCTCGCAGTTGTTGATTGTGCAGCCGATGTGCTTGTTTGCAAATTCAGTTCCCATAATAAAAAACTTCCTTTCGTAGATGATACGGCATTCGCGGTTAAGCGATTGCTTTAATAGTATCTTACGAAAGGATAGTTTTATACTTGTAAAAAAATCAATTTACAATTTTTTCTGCGTTCCATCGGGGTTGAAGAAAACGGATAGTCTGTGTTCTGTGATAAAGATATCTGCAAAGATTACAATGCACTGAACAACTGTTACACCAATATAAAGGATTAAGCCGTGTTCCTCTGACAAATTCAGGAGTATTCCCGCTATGCAAGCCGCAAGCGTTCCGACAAGGCTGAAAATATTGTGGACAAAACTTAGTCTGCCCCACGTTGTCTGTGCAAAATACCACGCTTCGTCGCTGCTGTATGCTCGTTTGGTTTTGTAACCGATGCTTCCCGGTGACGGCGGATTTTTCCACATAACAATGCCGATAATCAGCATCACCAAGGGAACAGGAGCGGCACAAATGAGAAATATAATATTGTCGTTCATTCCTTGTCGTCTCCTTTCTTTTTGCGCCATTTAACGCATTCGGTAAGCAGATATTCTATCTGACCGTTCACTGAGCGGAAATCGTCTTCCGCCCAGCGCATCAGCTCATTGTAAAGTGTAGCGGAAAGCCGCAATGGCACTTGCTTTTTGGTTTCCTTTTTTTCTTCTGCCATCAGGCTTCACTCCTTTTAAGCGTTTTTCTTTTTCATTGATTTGTAAATACGTACCGCTATCAATGCCGCAACAACTGTGAATGCACTAAACAAAATGTACATTACTGAAGTTGACAGCATACCTTTCTGGAAGAGTGCTACTGGGAAATCAACTGTGGCATGCATAACGATTGCGGCAGGGTAGAGCCACACATATTTCTTCTCGTTTGCCGCACGGAACACCCATACAGACAACGAAATGTGAATTGTCATAGCAATCAGACGCTCTAAAACCGAAAGCATACTTACTCCGATTGTCTGCTGTGCAACGGCTGTCATCTGCTGAGTTGCAATTTCAATGGTTGCTTCGTCAGTTGCGCTTGTCATAGCAAGCATCTGTTCAAATCCAAGTGAATTTGAAATTATAGCAAGAAGTGCATACGAAAGCATAGTTGTTCCCATTATCGCTATTGCCTCAAAGCCTCCGTGACCTATACCATACATAATGCCTTCCTTCGGGGAGGTTTTCTTTTTCATTACGGTTTTGAACACGAGAAATCTTGCTGTTTCCTCGAATATACCAGCCGCAAATGCACCGTAGAATGCGTATGGCCAAACGGTGTCCATTACCACAGGCAGCATTACCAGATGTAAAATCTGTTCCAGCACCAGTGCGAACACGAAGAAGCCCAATGCTCCCCACAAGGCGCTTAACAGTGAAACCTCACGGTTTTTCAGCTTGTAGATTATAACCGCACCTATGGGAATGATACAGCACAGAAGACCTGCTATAAGCAGTCCTGCAATGCACGAGGACGAAAATTCTATTGTGTTTGTCATATTATCATCTCCGTTTATCAGTAGATAGAGCCGCTGTTTACGATAGGCTGAGCGTCCTTGTTGCCACAGAGTACTACAAGCAGATTGCTTACCATCTGAGCCTTGCGCTCTTCGTCGAGTTCGCAGATGTTGCTTTCAGAAAGCTTGTTGAGAGCCATTTCAACCATACCTACAGCTCCGTCTACTATCTTCTGACGTGCCTCGATGATAGCGGTTGCCTGCTGTCTTTGCAGCATTGCAGCGGCGATTTCCTGTGCGTAGGCAAGGTGAGTGATACGAGCCTCGATGACTTCAAGACCTGCAATTTCTACACGCTCCTGAAGCAGACTTTTCAACTGCTCAGCGATTTCGTTGGACGAGCCACGCAGTGTCTTTTCGTCATCGTCGGTGCTGTCGTAGGGGTAGCAACGGGCAACGTCACGCAGAGTAGAGTCAGCCTGGTTGGAAAGATATGTGCTGAAGTTGTCAACGTTAAATACAGCCTTTGCAGTGTCCACAACACGCCATGTTACCATAATTCCGACTTCAATGGGGTTACCCGAAAGGTCGTTGATTTTCTGCTTGCTGTTGTCGTGGGTCATAGTTTTCAGCGAAAGCTTGCTGCTGGAAATAGAACCAACTGTAACCTGACCGTTTACTGTTGTAGAAACAACAGGCTTGTTCTCGCTTTTAGGCGCTACACAAGAGCTGAAAGGGTTCACGAAGAAAAAGCCTTCTCTCTTGAGTGTGCCGATATACTTACCGAAAAGAGTTACAACGATTGCCTCGTTCGGGCGGATGATTTTCAGACCGCAGAAGGGAATCCAGCCAACGCACAACAGAACGATACCAGCTATCATTCCCACGATGTCGCCACCGTTGTAGGGAGTGCCGTTTATATCGCTGTTGTCAAATCCTATTCCTGAAGAGATTATAAGTGCAAATGCACCAATAATAACAAGTATTGTGAGGAAGAGAACTCCCCAGCCATTGCCAGCACGCAGTTCTTTTTCTTCATAGTTGTAGGTTTTTTCTGTTTTCATATAAGTTACCTCCTTAGTGGTGTTACAAGATGATATCAATTTGATATCTTGATGAAATTATAGCACAGAAATTATAAACTGTCAAGGGGTTTTGGAAAAAATCTGAAAAATTTCTGAAAAAATCAGAAAAATGGGGATTTGTTCTTATTATAATACAAAATATCCCCCGACAAGTGCTGAACAGGTCAACGCTTATCGGGGGACGCAAAATTTTTTAATCAAAATAGAACATATCCTCAAATTTTTTATCCAGTGCAATACACAAAATAAGCGCAAGCTTTGCGGTAGGGCTGAACTGCCCTGTTTCAATAGAGCTTATAGTGTTTCGTGAAACACCAACCATCTTTGCTAAGTCAGCCTGTGATATTTTCTGCTCTGTGCGTATTTCCTTGAGGCGGTTTTTCAGTATCAGATTATCTTCCATCATTATACCTCACTGAACATTGTAGCAAAAGTTAAAAAACAAGTTATTAATGTGGCTATTGTCCAGCAGATTGAGGTGAAAATGTACTTCTGTTCTTTCAAAACAAATCCTTTGTATACATTTATAACTACATTTATAAGTGTAAAAAGCGAAAATAATGAATAATTAAATCCGTTTCCCGATAACATCTGAATAAAATATACTATCAGCGCATAAACTGCCCCGACAATAAGCGCAATATTACCTGCCTTGCTGTCTGCTTTGGCGGCAACCAAATCCTTATCCTTGTTTTCCTGACGGCTTTTAGCCAGAATTTCTTCCTTATTCATAATACATTCTCCTTATCTTTGAATTATAAGATGGTGCTGGTTGTGAAAAACTTAAATATTGTATATCCGACCATAAGCAGTGTAATTACTGTTGCTATAATACCAAGAGCTATATCACCTTTTTTGTTAAGCTTAATTCCTCGGTATATGTAAGATCCTGTATATACAGAAGTTATAATGCTCCACAAACCAAAATTGGTTTTGCCGCAGATTATAATTTCAGATACAAAAAGCAGTGCACATACAATAGCAGCCGAATTTAATCCGATTTCACAGGTTTTCTTCTTTATTTCAAGCTCGTATAAATCCTTATCCTTGTTTTCCTGACGGCTTTTTGCTAAAATTTCTTCTTTATTCATAATGCATTCTCCTTATCTGTAAATTATAATATGGTGCTGGTATCAAAAATGTTTATCAAGGCAGCTACAAGCGATGCAACTGTAATCAACGCCCACACAATGCCGAGAGCAAGTCTTGATTTTCTTTTGAACTTAATTCCCTGATAAAGATTGTTGACGCAAATCATTGCCGCAATGATGCTCCATAAACTATTATTCTTGCTTCCGCAGACTATAATTTCTGTAGCATAAAGCACACCGCACACGATAACTCCTGCTATAGCAGCTATTTCACTGGATTTCTTGGCGATTTCAACCTCGTACAAATCCTTTTCCTTGTTTTCCTGGCGGCTTTTTGCCAGAATTTCTTCCTTGTTCATAATGTATCTCCTTCACATAGATGTCTGATTTACCTGATTTAATGGTTTGTTTGTGTTCGAACATTGTGCCAAGTTTTCTTGACAATGTTATTGTACCATAGCCAAGTTTACTTGTCAATAGTTTTGCAAAGTTTTCTTTGCAAAACTACGTTATGCACAATAAACTTGGCAAAATGTGACAAGTTTTATGTGCAAAAAGAACAAAAACCAATCCGTCCGAGGAGGATTGGTCAGAAATAATTGTTCAGGACAAAGAAAAATCCCACTGAGAAATCAG
>JAZQBH010000279.1:0-3347 GCA_045545655.1 Oscillospiraceae bacterium | reverse complement strand
GGAGCCTAGGAGTTGAAAGGCAGAGTTGTCTTCCTAAGACCGCTTGGCCTCCGACTTATGAATATGTGTTCGATATGCAGTTTGACGGGGATAAGGTTATATTCTGCCCTGCCCTCGGCGAAAACGGCTGTACTCTTGGCGAGCTGAAGCCGTTCGACTGTATGATATGGCCGTTCAGAGTAAATAAACTAGGGGATATGAACGTGATTACCCTCTCCCCTGTTTGCGAGAGTGTTTCAGCACTTCCGCTGAATGTGCTGAGCGACTTTGTGAATAAAGATGGTTTTGCTAAAAAGCTGTTCTCACAGGCTGAAAAGCACCCCGATATGATTAAGCCTTATATCGAAGGGTACCCTATCCTTGCAGTTGAAAAGAAATAAAGCAGATAACCCCTCGGATTTTCATAATCCGAGGGGTTCGTTTACATTTTCTTTGCGAGTGTGAAATTCACAGTTTTGAGGAATGGATTGTAGACTATATCTACAAAATCCTCGTCGGTAAGAAAATACTCATTCTTGTAATAAAGCGGAATAAATGCGCATTTGTCAATCAGAAGCTGCTCTGCCTGCTTGTAAATCTCAAAGCTGTTATCTGCATCGGCAGACTCTTCAGCACTATTCAGAAGGCTGTCAAACTCCTGATTTTCAAAGCCGTAATAATTCGCTGAATTACCGCTAGCAAACTGTTCAAGGTATGCGGCTGGGCTGTTGTACTTGCCAGACAGTTCAACAATCGCAATTTCATAATCGCCGTTTTTAATACGTGTGTTGAATTTACTGTCGCTCAACTGTTCGACTACGCAATAAAACCCGAACTCTCTCTGCCATTGCTGAAGGATATATGACACCGCATTTTTGGCAGTTTCATTATTGACTATTACCCTTACTCCCGTGAAGAGATTTGCGCTGAGTTCAGGTTTTGCAGTTTTAAACAGCTCTTGTGCCTTTGCGGAATTATATTCGTGGAGAGTTACAGCACCTGCTTTTTCACGGAAATTCACCGTGCCAGCAAGTACCTGCTTTGGAACAATTCCTTCTGCGCTTTCAAACTTTCCATAAGCATTTGCAGTATCGTTTCGGTCAACCAGACACGACAATGCCTCAACAAAGCTCTGATTTCTGAACAAATCAAAATTGCGGTTGAACACAATGCCTGCTGTTACGTTGCAGTATTCTGTGCAGTTGTAGTCATCGTCCTCAAGCTTTTCTATTTCATCATTCGACACGGATACACAGCTTGTGGCTCCGCTGGTAAAATCATATAAAAACTCAGACTTATCACTGAAAAAGTAATTTACTCCCGAAGGACAGATTGTGTGGTTTTCAGCATTAAGTCCGTTTCTGCTGAGCAGAACGTGGTTTACTTCGCCATCTGAATACGGGTCGTAGTTCCACTGTCTGACATAGAAACTACCGTTTGATGCAGTACATTCGTCTGAAAGTCCGTATTTGCCGAATGTAGTATTGAAAAACTCCTCATTGCAGGGCATTGCCGGCGGCTCTGAAAGCATTGCAAGAAACCGTGAATTAGGATATTCCAATGTGATTTCCAGTTCAAAGTCGCTTTTTGCCTTCACTCCAATCGACGACGGAGAAAATTCGCCGTTATACACCGCCTCGGAGTTCTTTATGCAGTAATAATCGCTTGCTCTCGGTGCCTGTACCGCACGTGAAAACAGACGCTTAAAGCCGTAAACAAAATCCTTTGCGGTACACTGAGCCTCAAATCCGCTTACGCTTTTCCAGAAAATATTCTGTTTCAGAATAAAGTTATACACTAAACCATCATCTGACACGGTATAGCTTTCTGCCGCACCACAGGTTATTGCACCATCAGGATTGACGCTCATAAGTCCAAGATACACATTTTCAATAATGGTATTGGAGTTCAGCTCATTAGCCTGCTGAGGGTCAAGCGTTTCAGGATTTGCAGAAATTGTGTATTTAAAAACGGCATTTGTTCCATCATCTTTACAGCCGCTTACGCTCAGTAGCATTGCGGCAGTTACAGCACACGCCATAATTCGTCTTAGTAGTTTAATTGTTATCGCTCCCTTACTGAAATGTTTGCTGAGAAAATCATAATTCCTTTGTAATAACAGTATTTGCTTCAAGACTGGCAGGAACATCAATAATCCGCTGATTAGCACTTCCACGGAACTTCAATTCAAGTGACCGCTGAGAGATATCAAACCGTCCGTCAACCAGCACATCAATTACAGATAAAAGTTTTCTCACTGCCTCTTCTGTTGTGGATTTTTCAAGTAGCTGCTCAAAAGTCCAGCCAGTGTAACACATAATACTGTAGCCGTGTTCTTTTAGTTTTTTTCCTAGAATATACAGCGGTTCAGCCTGACAGAAAGGCTCGCCGCCCGAAAAAGTAACCCCTGTGTGAAGCGGATTGTTTATACATTCCTTCAGTAAATCATCTATTTCCCTGTCTTTGCCAATGCCGAATACGTGTGTATGCGGATTCTGACAACCCTCGCAGTTATGTGGACACCCCTGAACAAACACGGAATAGCGTATTCCAGGGCCATCTACGATAGACTCGCACACAGTGCCTGCTAAATTTAATTTCATATTATCGCCTGTAATAGTTTTTAGTTTATAAATGGATATCTCCCCCGATTTACGGGGGAAAATCCTGTTTATGTATACTCTTTTATTTTACAAAACGCACGGGACGCTGAACTCTGTCCTCAATCACTTCATCCTCACGACGGTGACATTTAGGACACTCATCGTCAATGATGCCGGTAAATCCGCAACAAGGGTCACGGTCGATGGGGTGATTGATTGCACCATAGCCAATTCCCTGCTCCTTCATATAGCGGACAATCTGCTCAAATGCGTCAAGGTTTTTCAGTGGGTCGCCGTCAAGCTCGATATAGCTGATATGTCCTGCGTTTGTAAGCTCGTGATAAGGCGCTTCCAGCTTGATTTTTCTGAATGCACTTATATTGTACTTAACAGGAACGTGGAATGAGTTTGTGTAGTAATCCTTATCAGTAATACCCTTAACCATACCGAAACGCTTCTTGTCAATTGAAATGAAACGTCCCGACAAACCTTCGGCAGGTGTTGCCAGTAAGCTGAAATTAAGTCCTGTTTCAGCTGCCTTCTTGTCGCACTTGCTTCTCATATGGGAGATAATCTTAAGACCAAGCTCCTGTGCCTCATCGCTTTCACCGTGATGTACGCCAATAAGTGAAATAAGGCACTCAGCAAGTCCGATAAATCCTACAGACAATGTGCCGTGCTTGAGAATTTCACCCACGTTGTCATCTTCCGACAGCTTTTCGGAGTCAATCCACACACCCTGTCCCATAAGGAACGGATAGTTCT
>JAZQBH010000278.1:0-8167 GCA_045545655.1 Oscillospiraceae bacterium | reverse complement strand
CGAGGTGTTCGGCACATCACGTAATGAAATCAACGTCAATAACGGCTTTGAGGCGAGGGCTGCCGGTGCGGCAAGACAGGTTTCATACTGTGCGGCGGAACTTAGCAAGGGCAATCTCGGCGAGTATGCTCTTTGCGTTTCGTTCGGTTCAGGCGGACAGTATTCCGCAGTAGTACTCAAAAAGATTTAATATGATTATAACAATGCCGTGCAAAAGCTGAATGGTTTTTGTGCGGTGTTGTTTTAGAAAAAGAGGTAATTATGGAAAATAAAGTTGCTTTGGTAACAGGCGCTTCAAGAGGCATAGGCTATGCGTGTGCCGTAAAGCTTGCAAAGTGCGGATATGACGTCGCTGTGAACTACGTTTCAAACGACGCTAAGGCACAGGAAGTCGTTGAAGAAATTAAAAAGCTTGGAGTAAATGCAATCGCAGTCAAGGCAGATACTTCTGACTTAAAGGCAGTGCAGGATATGTTCCGCACCATACATAAGGAATTCGGCAGAATTGACGTTCTTGTTAACAACGCAGGCGTTGTTGATGACGCATATCTGCTTATGATTAACGAAAACAGCCTTTCTCGCAGCCTTGACATCAATATCAAGGGATATTTCCACTGTGCGCAGTCGGCGGCGCTCAAGATGATGAAAACAGGCGGCAAGATTATCAATGTTTCTTCAGTAAGCTCGGTGCTTGCTGTTGAGGGACAGGGCGTGTATGCGGCGACAAAGGGTGCGGTAAATTCTATGACCGCAACTCTTGCAAAGGAGCTTGCTCCCCGTGGAATTACCGTTAATGCAGTAGCCCCTGGTTTTATTGCAACAGAGATGATGGACAATATCCCTGAAGAAAAGAAAGCCGAATACATCAAGGCTATCCCTATGGGAAGATACGGCAAGGCAGAGGACGTTGCAAATATGGTTGCTTCTATGTGCTCAGAGGCGTTTGACTATGTAACAGGTCAGGTAGTGGTGCTTGATGGAGGTCTTTCGTTATGATGAATCTTCTCGAAATCAATAAGCGTATCAAGCAGCGCCCTCCGTTTCAGATGATAGAGCGTGTGCTTGAACTTGAACCCGACGTTTCCGCTGTTGGAATTAAAAACGTGTCGGTAAACGAGCCTTACTTCACAGGACATTTTCCCGACGCACCTATTATGCCGGGTGTACTGCTGATAGAGTCGGCGGCACAGCTTTGCAGTCTTGTAATCGCCCCCGAAAATGCGGCAGAGAACGCAGATAAACTGTATGTTCTTCTTAAAGTCAAGGATTTTAAATTCTTAAAGCCCGTTATCCCAGGGGATACGCTTACTATAAGCGTAAAATGCACATTGAAGAGCGAGGCGGCGTGCGAGTTTGACGCAAAAATATCCGTTGACGGTACTGTAAAGGCAAAGGGAACAATGCTGTTTACCGCAATCGACAAGAGTGCGATTTACGGATAAAATCGGAGGAAATATGAAGGTTCTTGTTTTAAACGGCAGCCCGAAAGGCGAACGTTCAAACACGCTGAATATTACAAAGGCTTTTCTTGATGGGTTTCCTGCTGATACAGAAGTTGAATTTGCAACGCTTGCAAAGATGAATATTTCAAATTGCCGTGGGTGCTTTTCCTGTTGGGGTAAATCAAAAGGGAAGTGCGTTATCAACGATGATATGCAGACTCTCTACGGAAAAATACTTGCGGCGGATATCATTATCGAAAGCTTTCCGCTTTATTTCTTCGGAATGCCCTCCATAATGAAAGCAATGACCGACCGCTGTCTTGCGTTTATGCAGCCGTATATGGGCAGTCGCACCGAAGAAGGACAGGCAAGCTTTCACGAAATGCGTGATAACTCACTGTTTGAAAAGAAACTGGTTGTAATCTCCAGTTGTGGTTATGTTGACGACAAGCCTATGTACCCTGCACTTAAAATGCAGCTTGATCTGATTTGCGGCGAGGGGCGGTATACAGGGATTTTCTGCCCACAGGGGGAGCTGTTTGTGTCGCCTATGGCAAAGCGTCAGCGTGAGGGGTATCTGTCGGATATCCGAAAAGCAGGTGCAGAGTATGCTGAAACGCTCTCAATAAGCGAGGAAACTCGAAAGCGTATCTCCAAGCCCATTCTGTCACCCAGCGGCTTTGAGGCTATCACAAGCACCCACTGGAAACAGCAGGCGGAATAAAATTAAAGCCTCTCACAACGGGAGGCTTTTATTCAGTGTTATATTTTATCTTTACTGATTGAAGTAAAAGAAAAAAGAGGAACAAAATGAGTAAAGCAATCCAACTTTCAGACCATTTTACATTCGGGCGGCTTATACGGTTTACGCTTCCGCCGATTGCAAGTATGGTGCTGGCTTCGGTTTATGGCATAGTAGACGGATATTTTGTGTCGAATTATGTGGGCAAAATTCCGTTCACAGGACTTAATATCATAATGCCGTTTATTATGATGCTTGGCGCAGTGGGCAATATGATAGGTCTGGGCGGCTCGGCGCTTATAGGAAAAAACCTCGGCGAGGGCAACAGGGAAAAGGCAAACCGTCTGTTTTCGTTCTTCATTTATTTTATGGGTGCGGCGGGTTTAGTGCTTGCGATTATCGGAAATATTTTTCTTCCGCAGATTGCTGTACTGCTGAAAGCAGAGGGCGAGGTACTGCACTATGCAATACTTTACGGAAGAATTTGCTTGTTTGGAGTGCCGCTTTTTTCATTGCAGTTTGCTTTTCAAGGATTTCTTGTAACGGCTGAAAAACCAAAGCTTGGTTTGCTGGTAACAGTTGCGGCTGGCGTTACAAACATAGCCCTTGACGCACTTTTTATAGTCGTGTTTGATATGGGACTTGCCGGTGCGGCACTCGCTACGGTGACAGGTCAGGCGGTAGGTGCTGTTATACCGATTGTTTTGTTTGCAAATCCAAAAAACAAGTGGATTTTAAAGCTTGGCAAGCCCGATGTTGACTGGAATTCCCTTTTAAAAGCGTGTGCGAACGGTTCTTCGGAATTTCTGTCAAACGTGTCGACCTCGCTTGTGGGAATGCTGTATAACGCACAATTGCTGGAATACGCAGGCAACGACGGCGTTGCGGCTTACGGTGTGATTATGTATGTCAATATGATATTCATATCCGTGTTCTTCGGCTTTACCGTGGGAACTTCGCCTGTTTTCAGCTTTAATTATGGTGCGTGCAATACCGATGAAATGAAAAGCCTGTTCAGGAAATGCACTGTAATAATAGGAGTATGCTCGCTTGCTATGTTCACATTGGCAGAGGTGTTGGCAACCCCGCTTGCAATGATTTTCACAAGCTATGACAAAACATTGCTTGAAATAACTACTCACGCATTTTCGATTTACTCGTTTTCGTTCTTGTTCTGCGGAACAGGTATTTTCGGCTCAGCATTGTTTACCGCAATGAATAACGGGCTAATCTCGGCAATCCTGTCGTTTGTGAGAACGGTTATTCTTCAGGTAGCGTTTATCTTTGTTCTTCCGCTTTTGTGGAAGCTGGATGGTATATGGCTGTCTGCGCCGTTTGCGGAGTGCGGAGCGGCTTTGACTGCGGTGATTTTCATAATAGCATACCGCAAGAAGTACAAGTATATCTGAAAAAAGCAAGCTGAACGGAGGTTTTACAATGACTATAGAAAAAGCGCTGAAAGAGGATTTGCCGAAAATCCTTGAATTGCAGTACATAGCCTATCAGAGCGAGGCTGAACTGTTTAAAACACAGGATATTCCGCCGTTAAAGCAAACGCTTGACGAGGTTGCAGCCGAATTCCACAAGGGAACTATCCTCAAAGCCACAGACGAAAACGGCGAAATAATCGGCTCTGTGAGAGCTTATGAGGAAAACGGCACTGTGTACATCGGAAAACTTATGGTTCACCCGAAAATGCAGAAAAGGGGAATAGGCTCACAACTGCTGTCAGCGATTGAAAACCTGTTCCCCGGACATAGATATGAACTTTTCACCAGTACCAGAAGCGTCAGCAACATCAGGCTGTATGAAAAACTCGGCTACACTATCTTCAAGGAAGAAAGCGTAACTGAGGAATTGCAGTTTGTGTATCTGCAAAAGTGATGAACTGTTATATATGACAAAACCCCGTGAATTCAGCAAGATAGTGACAAGGAAGTTTTTTCACTATCGAGTAGCAATCTGTGTTTACAACAACACTTGCTACGAATTGCCAAAGGCGGCTTCGCCTTCACGGGGTTAGTTGTCTGATTATGCCTTAATTCGTCTTGCCTCTACATAGAAACGCTTGTCGTGTGCGTGACCCATTGAGAAGGTCTTGCGGGGGAGTGCACCGTCCTTGATTACGGTCGGGAACAACTCTGATTTTTCCATAGACGGTAGCAGGAAGCCGACTGCGTTGTTCTCCTCGCAAAGCTTTTTCACGGTGTCGTCGCCGTGTATGTAGTCAATCTCACCGCCATTTGCCCTGAGGTATTCGTCAAGGAACATCTGCAGAGAGCCAACCGAGAGATTGGAAGTCGGCTTTGTAATGCCGTATTCACGGGTGCCGTCAGCGGTTACATAAGTGAAACGCTGTCCGCTTACATCGTCGCTAAGTCCGAGAGCCTCAGTCATTTTAGCCATCATATCGTTGACATCAACACCCATAACTACACGGTGAATAGCCTCAAACTCAAGCGCAGAAGAATGGAGGTTTACAAGCTCAACAAGCGCATAGCGTGCAAGCTCAGCGTCGGGGCTGTTATCACGCTTTTTCTGCTCGTAGCATTCCTTTGCGGTAGCAAGGGAGTGGTTGCCGTCGCCCATTGCAAACAGGAGAACTTCCTCGTTTGAAAGTCCGTAGCGTTCGTTGAAATCCTGCTTATCGCCGAGCTTTTCAAGAGCATTCTGAACGGATTCTGCCGCATTACCGCTTACCTTGTAGCCCTCAATGTGACCGCCGTTCTTCATCATATCGAAGTTGTACAGTTCGGGGAGATTTTCGCTCAACAGCGGCTCAATAACGGTGTTATTTTTATCGTCAATCAGAATCATAATGTGCGGCAGTTCAAGCGGCGCATTTGTGCGGATTTTTACACGAGGGGGAATGCGCTCTGCAACGGTAGCCTCGGTTGCACGTACAAGCGACTTACTGCCCTTGTGGTAGTCGTATTCTTCAAGGTCGATTGCACCGACAAGACCTACACGCACACGTCCGTCTGCCTGAGTGCGCTTCACGAGAACAAAGCAGTTCTTGTGCTCCTTGAAGAAGCCGCTTTGCAGAAGCTCGGACATTTTTGCGTTAATCTGCGGAATACGCACATCGTCCTCACCAAGAAAAGCCTCGGGAAGAATGAGGTCAAGCGTGGAAGCTGTGCCGTTTGTGATGTTTTTAACATCATTCCAGTACTCAGGCTCGCTGGTGTACTGGTCGCAAGCGACTACCGCCCACTTTTTCATCTGCTCGGCGGTGTACTCGGGGAGCAGAATATTTGCTGTTTTAAATGCTTTCATAAATATAAATTCCTTTCGGTTAAAATGGGAAGCTCTAAAAATCGGAACACGAGCAGAATTTCGTATATGACAGGCATCAGATGCAAGGAAGAAAACCGCAGTAATACTTGATGTATTTCAAGGTTTTCTGACACAGCAGATGATGTCTGTCATAGAAATTCTGCCGTGAGGACGTGTAAGAGATTTTTAGAGATTCCCTAATGTGTGTCATACCAGCTGTTGCCGATTTTTGCGTCCACGGGGATAGGCACGGAAAGCGAAACCGCCGCCTGCATTTCCTCCGTTAGTATCTTCAGCGCTTGCTCGGCACAGGCTTTCGGGCTTTCAACTATCAGTTCGTCGTGAACCTGTAAAATCAACTTTGCTTCGGGTAACTCCCGTTCAAGTCGGTCGGATACCCTTATCATTGCTATTTTGATTATATCAGCGGCAGTGCCCTGAATTGGCATATTCATCGCAATTCTCGTGCCTGCGGCTTTTATATTTTTATTGGTAGAGAGGATTTCGGGGATAAATCTTTTTCTGCCGAAATACGTTGTTGCATAGCCATTTTTCTCGGCTTCACGGACTATCTTATCCATAAATGCGCTTACCCCTGAGAAATGTGCAAGGTAATCATCGATATACCGCTTTGCAAGCGCCACGGAAGTGTCGATATCCTTTGCCAGCGAGAACGCGCCGATGCCGTATACTATGCCGAAATTGACGGCTTTCGCACGTCTGCGGAGCTCTGCGGCAGGCACACCCACAGCGTCACGGAACACGCTTTGTGCGGTTTCTGTGTGGATATCACGTCCCTCGCGGAAGGTTTCAATCATAACCTTATCGTTTGCGAGGGCTGCAAGCACACGCAGTTCAATCTGACTGTAATCGGCGTCAATAAGCACATTTCCCTCACTTGACACGAAGAATTTACGGAAATTCTTGCCGATTTCAGTACGCACTGGGATATTCTGAATGTTCGGCTCAGCGGAGCTTATTCTGCCTGTGCGGGTTTCGGTCTGCTTGAATGTGGTGTACATTCGGCTGTCCTCGGAAACTGCATTCTGAAGCCCTTTTACATAGGTGTTATACAGCTTTGTCAGCTTGCGGTATTCAAGAATTGGAGTTATAATCGGGTGGAGCTTTTCCAGTGCCTCCAGTGTTTCTGAGTCGGTGGAATAGCCCGTTGATTTCTTCTTTCCAGCAGGCAGGGCAAGCTCCTCAAAAAGCACGGTGGAAAGCTGTTTCGGGCTTGCAATGTTGAATTTATGTCCCGCTAACTCGTGGACTTTGCTCTCGTTTTCAGCAATCACAGGGAGGAGCTCTTCACCGAATTTGTTGAGTGCCTCAACATCAAGCATTATGCCTTCGTGCTCCATTGAGGAGAGAACCTTTGCAATCGGAATTTCAATTTCTTGTAAAACCTTCAGCATTCCTTGCCTGCAAAGCTCCTTGAAAAGGGCTTTGTTAAGCGAAATCAGCGACGAAATACCATCGTCTGAGGGTTGTATTCCATACTTGTTGTAAAGCTCGCTTATTTCGTAGCTTTTGGCATTTACATCAAGCAGATACGCCGCAAGAGTTGTGTCAAAAGTGATGTTCTTTGGCTTTATACCAAGCTTTATGCAGAGTGCATAGAGCGACTTTGCGTTATCAGTGTGCTTTGGCTCGTCGTTTTCAAGAATGACTTTAATATCGTCTGAAATCGGCTTTTCGTTGCGGAAAATTGTGATTTCTTCACCTGAGTGAATAACGACAAGAGCATTATCTTCAAACGGGATTTCGGGTGCGTCAGGTTCTGCATCTTCTGCGTTTTCAGTAGTGATGTCAGCCGCACCACGTACTTTAAGTTCAGGAATATCCGCCTGAACGGGAGCAACTGTTTCCAATCCAAGGGACTTAATTGCGGAAGAAATTCCAAGTTCCTGAAGTATTCCCTTTACCACACCTGCGTTTGAGGGCATCGGGAGATAATCATTCAAATCCTGTGAAATCGGCACAGTTAAGCAGATTTCACCGAGTGTTCGGGATAATTCAGCACTGTCTTTTCCGCTTTCAAGCTTTGTTCGGACAGACTTTGTCACATCAAGTGTTTCGAATTGCTCATAGATTTCCTTGACGCTGTGATACTTCTGAATAAGCGACAAAGCGGTTTTCTCGCCGATACCCTTAACGCCAGGAATATTATCCGAACTGTCGCCCATCAGAGCCTTGACCTCTATCATCTGAATTGGCTCTACGCCGTACACTTCACGGATTTTCTCAGGAGTGTAATAGATGTCCTCCTTGTTTGAGGCGAGGCGCACGGTAACCTTTTCGTTCACTAGCTGGAAGCTGTCACGGTCGCCCGTCATAATCACACATTCGCAGTTGTTTTCAGTTGCTGTGCGTGAAAGCGTGCCGATTATGTCGTCAGCCTCATATCCCTCAATTTCCACGACAGGAATACCCATTTCCCGCAGTAATATGCGGATTACAGGCATCTGAAGCGCAAGCTCTTCGGGCATTGCGTGTCGGGTAGCCTTATATCCGTCATACATCTTATGTCTGAAAGTAGGTGCTTTCAGATCAAAGGCAACGGCAATGCGGCCGGGTTTGTCTTCCTTGAGGAGTTTAAGATAAATCCTGAGAAATCCCGTAAGTGCATTTGTCGGAAATCCATTCTTGTTTGAAAGGCCTTTTATTCCATAAAACGCTCGGTTCATTATGCTGTTGCCGTCAATAA
>JAZQBH010000277.1:0-1952 GCA_045545655.1 Oscillospiraceae bacterium | reverse complement strand
TCCACAACCCGATGTTGCGGTGCTCTGCTGTTGAGCTAAAAGGTCATATAATTCCAAACCAAAACCCCAGAACCATTATCAGATTTTATAAAGCCGCCTGAGCTTTGTTCTCGCACGTGTGAGGGCGTTATCAACGGATTTTCTGTCTGTGCTGAGCATTTCAGCGATTTCGTCATACGAAAAGCCGAGAATAACTCCGTCAATACAGCGAAGCTCAAGCTCGGTAAGCGCCTGACTGAGGTTCTTGTAGAACATCTTGTCGTCCTCAATCCGTAAGACCACGTCCTCGGGTGACGGGGAAGGGTCGGCAATGCTTTCCAGCTGTTCAAGGCTTGCGTCGCTGTCTGAAATATGCGAAGAACGGCTTGCCGAACGCTTTGCGGTGTTCTTCATTCTGTTGCTGATGCACGCACTTGCATAGGTTGAAAACCTGCCCTTCGACAAATCGAAGCTGCGGATAGCGTCGAGAAGCCCCTGCATTCCATCGGAAGCAAGCTCTTCATAATCCGCAAAAGCGGAATATTTCGCCGCATACGCAAAAACCGTTTTCATATACCGTGCCACAAGCTCTGAAATTCTGTCGCTGTCGGGAAGACGAATATCACAGCCCTTGAGAAGCTCTTCGTCAGAATATTGCGAATAGTCAGCCGAAGCTGTGATTTCCTTGTTTTCCGACGACATTTCAACGCTCCTTAGCACAAACCTCATACACCTTATTATAACATACCGCCTAATTTTTGTCAATGAATAAAATGCCGAATTTTTTTGTATAGAAATCACATAAAAGGCGGCGGAGAACAGGGTCTGTTTACAATAAAGTCTGCCGCCTGATAACCGAAAGACTTCTGTACTAAGCCAGCACAAGCCTTGCGGAGAATCACTCCGCAAACTGCGCTCTGCCGCTCTTGAACAGGTTGCCGCCCTCGCTGTCGATTGCAACGATAAGCGGAAAATCCTTGAATGTAAGCTTTTTCACGCTTTCACAGCCTAAGTCCTCGAACGCTATAACCTCGCATTCGGTTATGCATTTTGCGGCAAGTGCGCCCGCGCCGCCTATCGCACAGAAATACACTGCGCCGTTTCGCTTTATTGCCTCGCAGACTGCCTCACTGCGCTCGCCTTTGCCTATCATTGCGGACAGTCCCTTATCGAGAAATTCGGGGGAGTAGACGTCCATTCTGCTTGACGTGGTAGGACCGCAGGAGCCGATTGCCATTCCGTCACGTGCCGCTGTGGGGCCTGCGTAATAAATCGCCGAACCGCTAAGCTCATAGGGGAGCTGTTCGCCGCTGTCGATAAGGGACTTTATGCGCTTGTGAGCGGCGTCACGGGAGGTATACACTGTTCCCGAAAGCAGAACCTTGTCGCCTGCACGGAGCGTTTTTGCCTTATCTTTCAATTCGCTTGTGTTGAGTATTATCATATTATCACCGTACCGTTAAACTGCAATAGCGGAAGCCACCGTCAGGCGGCCTCCGCATTAACATTGTATTTGATTGAAAATCAAAAGCCTGCAAACAGATCAGCGCTCATATCGTCGTTCATATCATCAGAAGAGCTGTCGCTTGACGAGCCGCCCAGATCCATTCCGAAGTTCCAGATGTCAGCGTCATCTGCGCTGGGTGCTGCCTGTGCGTCGTTGGTCATTTCGGGCTGTGCGTCATTGCCGCTGTCGTCGCTGCCGAAGTTGCCCGACATTTCCATTGCGTTAAGCTGTGCCTGAAGATTTGCCCACGGATTGTCGTCTGCGGGTGATGCGTTGCCGGCAGGTTCAGAAAAACCAGCGGGTTCGTCCATTTCCATAGAACTTCCGTCTGAGCCTCCGAGGGAAGCGCTCATCTGACCGAGCAGAGCATTCATAGCGTCAAGGTCGCTCTGTCCGCTGCCTGAGTCGGAAGAACCGCCCATATCAAAGCCGACAGGCTCATCATTTCTGATGTCTGCGTCAGGCT
>JAZQBH010000276.1:0-6057 GCA_045545655.1 Oscillospiraceae bacterium | reverse complement strand
CACTGCCATCCTCGCCGTTCATTCCGTGCAGTACTGGAAAAATTGCGTCAACCTTTCTCACGTAAGCACCGTCTTCACCGAGGATTATAATTCCGTGATGGAAAGAGTCGGGGCTGAGTATTGCGGTACAGCAATCTGGGTTTTTCTCCCATTCTCCTGTTTTGATATCCTCATATTCGCCAGGGTAATACATCCAATGTCCCTTGCGTGTAATACCAACGCAAAGCACATCATACTTATCCTGCGGAATATGAGTAAGCACAGAATACGCAGACAGCAGTGAAATTTCGTGTTCACTTGAAACTCCGCCGAAAAGGACAGCAATTTTCTGTTTAGCCATTGCGATTACCTCCAAAACTATGAACTACACTAAGCACATTTCAATATGTGCATTTTGTATAAATTACTTGTACAGTAATTATAGTACACTACTATAATTATAGCATATTTATGTATTTTTTTCAAGTGCTATACAAAATAAACACCACAAACCTGTAAAAAAGTCTGACAAAAAATGCATATTTGTTACAACACACAAAAAACTTCGTGGATTTTTACAAATCCACGAAGCTCAATTATACAAAACCAATCGGAAAACGCAACTTTTTTACTTTCCGACAGCAGCCTTAACAACATTCACGATGTTCTCAGCTGACAAGCCGTAAACCTTCAGCAATTCCTTAGCAGGACCACTGCGACCAAATACGTCATTCACGCCAATCTTGATTACAGGAACAGGACACTCCTCAAGAACAACATCGCCAACTGCAGAACCAAGTCCGCCGATAATGCTGTGTTCCTCAACGGTAACAATCTTTCCTGTTTCTTTTGCCGCCTTGATAATGATATCACGGTCGATAGGCTTGATTGTGTGGATATTGATAATTCTTGCATCAATACCCATCTCAGCAAGAGCCTTGCCTGCCTCAACAGCCTCTGCAACCATAAGACCCGTTGCAATGATGGTGATATCCTTACCGTCCTTCATTGTGATACCTTTGCCAAGTTCAAACTTGTAGGTAGCCTCATCGTTGAACACAGGAACAGCCAGTCTGCCAAACCTGAGGTAAGTAGGACCTACATATTCAGCCATTGCAAGAACGGCCGCCTTAGCCTCTACGTAGTCCGCAGGATTGATGATTGTCATTCCAGGAAGACTGCGCATAAGTGCAATATCCGCGTTACACTGATGTGTTGCGCCGTCCTCACCAACGGAAATACCAGCGTGTGTAGCGCCGATTTTAACATTAAGGTGCGGATATGCAATAGAGTTTCTGATAATTTCAAAAGCTCTGCCAGCCGCAAACATCGCAAAACTACTTGCGAAAACCAGCTTGTTTGTTGATGCTATACCAGCAGCAACGCCCATCATATTTGACTCAGCAATACCACAGTTGAAGTGCTTTTCGGGAAACTTCTTTCTGAACACACCAGTCTTTGTTGCCGCAGACAGGTCAGCGTCCAGTACTACCAAATCGGGGCGGATTTCTGCCAGAACACACAATCCGTCGCCATATCCATCTCGTGTTGCACGAGTTATAATCTCTGCCATATCAATCTCCCCCTCAGCCTTCAAGTTTTGCAAGGATATTATTCAGGTCGTCCATTGCAATTTTGTATTCATCGTCATTAGGTGCTTTTCCGTGCCAATCAACAGCATTTTCCATAAAGGACACACCTCTGCCCTTCAATGTACGCATTATGATGACTGTGGGCTTTTCAAGAACAGTTTCAGCCTCGTCGAAAGCCTTTTCAATGCGGTTGAAATCGTGACCGTCTATGTTGATTACGTGCCAGCCGAATGCCTCAAACTTTTCATCAATCGGATACGGCGACATTACATCTGCAACCTTACCATCAATCTGAAGGTTGTTGTTATCCACTATAGCAACAAGGTTATCAAGCTTATAATGTGAAGCAAACATTGCTGCCTCCCATACTTCGCCTTCCTCAATCTCACCGTCGCCAAGCACAGTGTAAACCTTATAGCTGTCGCACGAAATCTTTGCAGAAAGTGCCATTCCGCACGCAGCAGAAATACCCTGACCAAGCGAACCAGTGCTTGCGTCTACTCCAGGAATTTTGTTGATATCGGGGTGTCCCTGAAGATAAGAATTTGTTTTTCTGAGAGTTTTGAGATCCTCCATCGGGAAGAATCCACGAAGTGCAAGCGCTGCATAAAGTGCAGGCGCACTATGTCCCTTTGACAGCACCATTCTGTCACGGTTGGGATTTTTGGGGTCAGCAGGGTCAACATTCATACGGTGCATATACAGATATGTCAACACATCAGCACAAGACAAAGAACCGCCCGGGTGACCTGCCTTTGCGCTGTGTACGCCCTCAATAATGCCCATACGCACCTTAGTTGCAGCTATTTCAAGCTCTCTTACAAGTTTTGCGTCCATCTTATCCTCCGAAAAAATTATTTTACTTTTCCTGCGAAAAGCATAACAATCCATTATACCAATAACTGATTTTCAGTTACAGTTTTTCAATAAAATCTATAATCTCGGAAATTGCGCCGCTGTTGTTATCGCACACAATATGATCGGCAACAGCTTTTACGCTTTCCTGAGCGGAAGCCACTGCAAATCCAAGGTCTGCATTCTTTATCATAGCAATATCGTTCATATAATCGCCTGCGGCAACAGTAAAACGCTTTTCTGCGCCAACGTGCTTTATCAGCTCCGCATAGCCTCTTGATTTGTCAACACCTTCGGGCAGACATTCAAGGAAATGGGGTCCTGAACGAATCCAGTGAACTCCTCCGAAATCGCCGTTTCTGACAAAATCCTCAACTATATCCAGTTTTTCGGGTTTATCAGCAAACAAGAATTTCAGCCAGCCGCTTTGAGGCAGGTCAGAAATATCACGGAAATCTGCTTTAACCTGCTCGCAGTCAAGGTGCATCTGTTCAGTTTCGTTGAGATACGGCACAACAACGCTCTGCTCACAAAGCACCTCAGCACCTATATCGGGAAACTGCTCGCCGATTATACGAACATAATTGTAGGTTTTTGGCGAAATTTCGCACTTCCACAGAAACTTCTCAGCCTTGAAATCATAAACTCCAGCACCGTTGAACAGTACTGCGGGCATATCAAGGTTCAGCTCGTCTGCAACACGCTTTGACATCGCATAGCTTCTGCCTGTCGCAAGAGTGAACATTCCGCCGCCTTTACGAAATCTTTCAATTGCGGCAAGGTCCTGCGGAAGAATTTCCTTTTTATCGGTAAGCAGTGTGCCGTCGAGGTCTGTCATAAATATCACATTTCTGAAATCCATTGTTACTTATCCAACTCCCTCAGAAATTTTTTAAAATATTCGGGCAGTTCGCTTGTGAACTCCATATATTCACCTGTTCTAGGATGAACAAAGCCAACCTTTATAGCGTGAAGGCACTGTCCACACAGCCATTTAGGTTTTCCGTTTCCGTAGATCTCATCGCCAGCAACCGGGTGACCTTTATACGCCATATGAACTCTTATCTGATGAGTGCGGCCTGTTTCCAGCTGAACCGCAAGATGTGTATACCCAGCAAAATTCCTTATGACGGAATAATGTGTTACAGCCTCTCTTGCACCCTCTGTACCATTCAGATAAACCGCCATACGCTTACGGTCTGTCTTATGTCTGCCTATTGCGGCGTTTACAGTACCACTTTCTTTGGCTGCACCGCACACAATTGCCTGATACTCACGGGTAAAACTGTGTTCTTTAATCTGCTCGGACAGCCCAATGTGTGCAAAATCGTTCTTTGCAACCATCAGAAGTCCGCTTGTATCCTTATCAATACGGTGAACAATTCCAGGGCGGATTTCTCCGTTTATCCCCGAAAGGCTGTCGCCACAATGGAACATCAGAGCATTTACAAGGGTTCCCGAATAATGCCCTGCCGCAGGATGAACAACCATTCCCTTAGGCTTATTCACAACCAGCAGGTCAGAGTCCTCGTAGACAATATCAAGCGGAATATTCTCAGGGAGAATATCCGTCTGTTGTGCCTCGGGAAGTATAACCTGTACAACTGAACCTATCAACGGAACAGCATTCTTCTTCGGAGCACTGCCGTTAACCGTTACACAGCCATTTTCAATCAGCTTTGCTGCCGCACTGCGTGACAATTCCGTATTATCAGAAATCAGCTTGTCTATACGGCTCTCTTCAGTTACAGTAAATTCAATTTTTTCCGTCATTATCTTGTCCTGAAACACCATCGGCAAGGTTAGCAGATTTTTTCTGTCTGTATTCCTTCACCACATCTATGATAATCGACAGAATTATAAGACCTGCTCCACAAACGGCACAGATATCAGCGAAATTAAAAATCGGGAAATTTATCAGTCTGAAATCAATAAAATCAATAACAAGACCATCATTAAAAATTCTGTCAATCAGGTTTCCTATGCCTCCGCTTAACATCAGGAAAGCCGCCGCTATACGCATTTTGTTTTTAATCTTCTTAAACAACAACACGAACAGCAAAACAAGAATAACAACTGATGTAAAGACAATAAGCAAAGTACGCATACCTGAAAAACCGCTGAACGCCGCTCCGTCGTTCAGGCAATAGTACAAGTTAAGCACCTGTGTATCCCCGAATTTTATCAGATGAACGGGTTCTTTGTAATTCAAATTACTGACTACAAGCCATTTTGTCCATCTGTCAATGAAGACAAGTGCAGCCGCAGCCAGAAACCATAAATAATACAATCGGAGCCTCTTTCTTACTCTACTTTACCTACACATATATAAGCACTTTCAGCAGTGAACTGCCGTGGCTTTTCTGACTTGAATTAAGGGAAGGAGAAAAACTCCCTCCCTTTTTTCAACAAGGGGCTTGCCCCATTATTAAACACGGTATATAGACTTCCATTCAGATGAATTTCAGTCAGTCTGTTTTCAACGGTGTATGCTTGTTGATACAACCGCTAATTTGTCTGGATTTTATTCAAACTCGCAAACAACTACATCTGCACAACGCTTGCACAGTGTAGGATACTTGCTGTTAAGTCCGATAGAATCATCGTTCTTCCAACAACGTGGGCAAGGCTCTCCAGCCTTCTTGCTAACGGTTACAGAGCACTTTGTTCCCTTGTATGTGCCCTCGCCGCCAACATTTACAGTCACCTTTGATACGATGCAAGCGTCAGCAAGCTCTGCTTCAAGTGCCTTTACGCTCTCGTCATCTATGAATACAGAAACCTCTGCCTCAAGCGGCTTACCAATAATCTTTTCAGCACGCTTTTCTTCAAGAGCTGCAAGAACGTCATCACGGATATTGAGAACCTTGGTCCACTTATCTTCATCACACTTGGCACCTGTCTTTTCAGGCATCTGATTGAAGACAACGCCTCTGAGGTCGTCGTCCTTTCTGTGCGGCATAAAGCCCCAGATTTCATCAGCTGTGAACGAAAGAATAGGTGCAACCAGACGAACAAGCGCATCAAGAATGATGTACATAGTTGTCTGAACAGCCTTTCTTGCAGGAGACTTCTTACCCTCACAGTAAAGAGTATCCTTAACTACATCAAGGTAGAAGTTGGACATATCAACAACACAGAAGCTGATAAGTGCGTGATATGCAAGGTAATAATCCATTGCCTCATACGCATTCTTAACCTTTTCGATAACCTCGTCAAGACGAGCAAGCGCCCATCTGTCGATGTCACGAAGATCAGCGATATCAACCATTTCAGTATCAGGGTTGAAGTCGTTGCCGTCGCACAGGTTACCGAGAATGTAACGTGCTGTGTTACGAATCTTACGATAGCTTTCGGACAGCTGCTTGAGCATATCCTTGGAAACACGGATATCTGCGTGATAATCAAGCGAAGCAACCCACAGACGGAGAACGTCTGCGCCGAAGTCCTTAATTACTTCCTCGGGAACAATTACATTTCCGAGAGACTTGTGCATCTGCTTGCCGTTGCCGTCAACAACCCAACCGTGAGTACATACAGCCTTATACGGTGCTCTGCCGTTTGTTGCAACAGATGTAAGCAGGCTTGACTGGAACCAGCCTCTGTACTGGTCGCAGCCCTCAAGGTAAAG
>JAZQBH010000275.1:0-2958 GCA_045545655.1 Oscillospiraceae bacterium | reverse complement strand
ATAAAATCCCAGCCTGCCGCCGAGGAGGATTTGCAGACGGCGGCTGACCTTCGTGAAACGCTAGCGGCGCACACCGAAGAATGCGTTGGTATGGCGGCGAATATGATAGGCGTATCCAAGCGGATAATAGTCTTTAACGATAACGGAAAAATCGAAACAATGCTCAACCCTGAGATTATAAAATTCTCTGACCCCTATGAAACTGAGGAGGGCTGTCTGTCGCTTACAGGCACACGCAAAACCAAGCGCTACAAGAGCATAAAAGTCCGCTTTCAGAATGAGAAAATGCAAATCCGCATAAAAACCTATACTGGCTGGACGGCTCAGATAATCCAACACGAAATCGACCATTGCAACGGCATACTGATTTAAACTTTAAGGAGGAAAACAAATGGAAAAGCTTGCTTTTTTAAGACAATTCCGAAAGGATCTGGAAATCATTGATTTAACCCAGGCAGACAATATAACCATACCTGAAATATGGAGAAGTATATTCAGCGAGAACGATTTCTCCGCTCAAAAGGATTTGATTATAAAAGAATGGAAAAATGTTGTAGGTGCTGAATTACCCGAAAGCATTGCATTTATGGAAGAAAATCTGTGCGAACTGGATTTAATTCGTTGCAGAGATAAAATTTCAATCCTGTACAGCATCAGGTGCGAGGACGAAGAAATTTATTATTTTGAGGGCGGAAATCCAAAGGATTGTGCAAATCACAAGCTGCTTGAAGGAATGCCATCGAAACTGAAATCGTTCTACACAGACCTGCACAACGGATTTTTCTATTATCCCAGCCGAGCAATGGGACTTATCCAGCTTGACGAGGTAACACATTTTTCCGATGACGAATGGGGAATAATTGAAGAACTGGAAGAACCCTTGCAGATAAACCTTGAAACTACCTACGGTTTCTATGAAAACGGCGGCGGTGTCTATATTGCAATTGATTACAACAACTGTGAAAACAACAACGCTGTACAATGGTACGACGACATAGACCCCGACTACAACATTGATTTCTGGGAATGTACAGACCGAATGCTGAGAATAGCTTTTGAATAAACAGTCGCACAAACGGGAGGAAAAATATGAGCACAGAATATGGCTTGATCACAAAGGATTTGACTGAAAAGCAGGTGCTGAAAATACTTAACACAAAATTAAATACATTCTTCCGTGAAATGGCTGACAAGGAATTTGATGTGTATAAAAACTACAATCTGTCAAAGATGAAAAACCACGGTGGACTTTCTGATAATCCCAATTATATTCCGTGGGATTATGAGTATTTATATTATCTCGGGCACAAGTATTATGGCTTATCTCTCGAATTGTACCCCAACACTAACGATGAGGGCGGTCAGAAATTCAAAAACGAAGGCGTAATATGGAATTTAGCAATTATTGAACACGATTGGTATATCAGAAACCTAAAAGAAATCAAAAAGAAAAACCCCGACATCAAGCGGTTTGTTGAATTTTTCTTGCAGGACTTGCCGTTTGAAGTGGTCGTGCTTTACGAATATAAAGACGGCGAGGAACGGATATAACCATACCATTGGTGAGGATTATGGAAGAGCTTTACAGACAGGAAATTATCGAATTAACGGAATTGCTCAACACAGACGAAAACTGGGCTGATTTAAAAGGCATACTTTCTGCCGCTGGCATTGATTTGAGCAAAACCGTGCTTGCGTCGTTTATGGAAGACGACGAAGAAAACGAATACGGCATAATTGTCAGCAAGGATTTGACAATCCACAGCTATTCGAGGAACATCAATATCGGAAATCTGGAATTAACCGACATCACCCAAAACGAGGACGAGCTGAGCAAATACCCTCAGGTTGCAATAGCTGTAAAAATGATTAAAAATGGAGAGATACTGTGATGATGTACAGCAAACTAAAACAGGCGCTTGCCGAATATAACTGGGACGACGGCTTTGACGTGCCAAGAAAACTGCTTGCAGACCCCAATTGCGATTTGGCACTGGCGCTTGAAATATTCTACCTTGCTGATGGGTGTGCATATCTGAGCGAACCCGAGAGAGATACTCCCCTGAAGGAGTGGAAATCGTTTGTGGAAAGGCTGTATAACGACATTTCCGAGGGGAAATATGTCCGCACTGACTCAACGTTTACAATACCGCTCAACAGAGTGCAGCGGTTCAAGCTGAAAAAATCGGGCGTGCCCGATGTGTTTCTGACGGATTTATAACTCACTCAGGACAAAGAATGAAAGGAGCAGACTTGTTGGATTTAAAAAACATTGCCGCACAGCTGCTTTTGGAAACATCAGAAATTGCAAGCATTGTCTATCGTAATGATGATATCGGAATAGCTGGCAGACGATTTAAACATATTGATGTCGAAACTACTTACGGCGAATGCATTGAACTGACCGAAACTGATAAATTGTATCAGGAGATTTATTCGCAAAGCATATCCGCAGAGCTTGCAGACAACGACGAATTGGTTTTATTTCAGCTTAGTTATGAAGAAAAGATTGGTGTAATTTAAATGTCCATATTGAACAAAATGTGCAATCTGTTTGAAATAGCAGCAAGCAGCGAAAAATCAGATGATGCAGAAATCAACAGATTACTGGAATTTTCAGAAATAGAAGTTCCCTCGGAATTTATAGATATTATCAAGGAAAAGTCTGAAATTGAGATTTTAGTCAATAAGCAGAAATGTATTCGTATATGGAGTGCAGATGGCTGCATAGAAATTAACACTGCGTACAATATACAAAAGTATATCCCGAATTCCCTTGCAATTGCTGATGATGGCTGCTGCAACGTTGTTGTTTATGCACACGGCGGCAACGGTTCCGGGCTTTATATCGTTCCGCTGGGTGCTCTGCACAGCGACGAAATGACTTTCATTTCCCCCTCTCTTGAAAGCTTTCTGACGCAAGGCACAGCAACGGAGATTTTCAACAGTATGTGGTAA